>NZ_RZTA01000053.1:0-38721 GCF_004023115.1 Mesorhizobium sp. M6A.T.Cr.TU.017.01.1.1 | reverse complement strand
GTCTGGCGGCGCATGCGCTTGTCGAGCAGCACGGCGATAGCGCAGCTTTTGGCGCCGCGCGACAACATCAGGTCGCGGGTGAAGGACAGCGTCTTGCCGGATTCGAGGATGTCGTCGATCAACAGCACGTCGCGGCCGGCGACCTCATTGTCGATATCGCGCAGCACCCTCACCTCGCCGCTGGTGGTGCCGGCGCCGTAGCTGGAGATAAAGATGAACTCGACCTCGGGCGACAGGCCGACATCGTGCATGGCGCGGATGAGGTCGGCGGCGAAAATGAACGATCCTTTCAGCACCGAAATCACCAAAAGGTCCTGATAGTCGTGCCCGGCGATCTCCTTGGCGAGCTCCAGATTGCGGCGGGCAATAGCCGACGCCGAAAACAGAACCTCGATATCCTTGCCGCGCACGACTGGCATTGGCCGCCCTTCCAGAAATGATCGCCCTAATTGGCGAAGGTGACCGAAACGGTCTTGACCCCGTTTCTAGGCACGTCGAGCCGGCTGGAAAAGCCAAATCTTTCGCCGGGCGCCAGCGAACGGTTGAATGTGCCCAGCGTATAGCGGGTTGTGCGCCTGTCATTGCCGGTGACCCGGATCTCCAACGGCGGCAATGGCGACGGGCTGGCGCCGTCATTTGCGGCCTCGCCACCGACGAACAGGACAGGTTCCGGCCCGGACGCATCGATACGCGACGTGACGCCTGAAATAGTGAGGGCAGTGCCTGTTTCCTGGGCCGCGAGAAGAAGCGGCGCCTGGCGCATAAGCGCGTGCCCGCCCGATATCCAGAAGGCTGCAAACGCGGCACTGAGGCCGGCGATCCAGAAGATCGGTCCACCGCGCGATATCCGCAACCGTCCCGTCGCGGCTTCGGGCTTGCGCAGCATCTCCATGCCTTCGATCGACGGCGTGGCCACCACACGCGAAAGCGGTGGTGAAGGGTCCATGCTGCCGGTAAAGCGCGGCAGCACCTCGTAGTCGGCGTCGACGATGTCATCGGCTGGATCACGCATGATGCGTTCCGGCGCGGCGGCCGTGTCGGCCATGATTTCGCCGGAAACCGGGCGCGCGGTTCGATCCTCAGCCATCACGGCCCCAGCACTACGGCACTTGTTCGCACTTCGTTTCTTTTGCGTAAACGGAAATGGTTAACGCTTCCCACCGGAACCCTTGTGACGCGCCCAAAAAACCTCAGAATTAACCGCCGGTTAACCATGCCGGCCGATGGTCTTTTCTCAGAGAAGGCTGGCTCGTCGCCGCCGCAAGTTTCAGGTCGTCGAACGTGATCCGCTTCGAAAATGTCGGCCTCCGTTATGGCATGGGTCCGGAAATCCTCCGCGACATTTCCTTGCACATACCGGAGCGCTCCTTCCAGTTCCTGAGCGGCCCTTCGGGCGCCGGCAAGACGACGCTGCTGCGGCTTTTGTTCATGTCGCTCAAGCCGACGCGCGGGCTGATCACCATCTTCGGCAAGGACCGCTCACGTATCTCGCGCACGGAGTTGCCGCATCTGAGGCGGCGAATCGGCGTGGTGTTCCAGGACTTTCGCCTTCTCGACCACATGACGACCTATGAAAACGTGGCCTTGCCGCTGCGCGTGCGCGGACGCGAGGAGGCGAGCTACCGCACCGACGTGACCGAACTCTTGAAGTGGGTCGGCCTTGGCGAGCGCATGCATGTGCTGCCGCCGGTGCTGTCCGGCGGCGAGAAGCAGCGCGCCGCAATCGCCAGGGCGCTGATCGAGCAGCCCGAGATCCTGCTTGCCGACGAGCCGACCGGCAATGTCGATCCGCCGCTGGCGCGGCGCCTGTTGCGGCTGTTCATCGAACTCAATCGGCTGGGCACCGCGGTGGTGATTGCAACCCACGACCTCGGCCTGATGGAACAGGTCGACGCACGGCGCATGATCCTGGCCGGCGGAAGGCTGGATATCTATGACTAACCTTCCCGTTGAACATGTCGAAGACCAACACGCCGAGAGGGCTGCGACGACGCAGCGCGTTCAGCGCAAGATGGCGCCGATCGTGCCGGCACAGAACATCGCCGGCCGGGCGCTGGTCCTGGTCATCGCCATCATGACGTTCCTCTCCTGCCTGACCTTCGGCGCGGTGACGCTGGTGCGTGACACCGCCTCGGTCTGGGAGAACCAGATCTCGCGCGAGGCGACGATCCAAATCAAGCCGGTAGACGGCCTCGACATGGAGGCAGCACTTGCCCAGGCCTCGCAGATCGCCGGCGAATTTCCTGGCGTGAAGAGCGCCAGGATCGTCGACCGCGATGCCACCGCGCGGCTACTGGAGCCGTGGCTGGGCTCGGGTCTCAACATCGACGACTTGCCGGTGCCGCGTCTGATCATCGTCACCATAGACGAGAGCAACCCGCCCGATTTCGCCGCAATGCGTGCCGCGATTACCCCGAAACTGCCTAGTGCAGCACTTGACGACCATCGCACCTGGGTCGACCGGCTGGTGGCCATGGCCCGCACCACGGTGACCATCGGCATCGCCGTGCTGGCGCTGATGCTGTCGGCAACCGTGCTGACCGTGGTATTCGCAACGCGCGGCGCCATGGCCGGCAATGGCCACATCATCGAGGTGCTGCATTTCGTCGGCGCCGAAGCGCGCTTCATCGCGCGCGAGTTCCGCCACCACTTTCTCGTTACCGGCATGAAGGGCGCAGCCGCCGGGGGTGCGGCGGCGGTGCTCGTCTTCATCGTCTTCTCATGGTGGTCGTCGCGCAACATGGCAACGCCGCAGGCCGATCAGGCAACCGCGCTGTTCGGCAATTTCGCCATCGGTTCAGCGGGCTATTTCGGCGTCGTCCTCATGGTGCTGGTCATCGGTGCGCTGACGGCGGCGACCTCCCATGTCACCGTCGTCACCTATCTCAGCGACATCGATGTCCGCCAACCCGACGCGGGGTGATCACGGATAGAGAATTAGCGTAACGTAATGTGTGCTTTTTCACCTACTAAACGCCGCATTTCAGGGTTAACGATAAGATGATGGACGCGCGCGACTCGAGCGGAATGGCTGGACAGTTGCCCTTGGTGATTACGCGTTCCCGTGAGCGCGCCAAGCCCAGCCGATTGGCGGGCGCGTTTCGCATCTCCGCTTTCTTTCTGCTCGTGCTGGCAACGCTGTTTGCCGGCGGCTTCGGCTGGTTCGCCAACACTGTCAGCCGTCTCGCGACGCCTACCAATCCGGCAAAAGCCGATGCCATCATCGTGTTGACCGGCGGCCATTCGCGTCTCGACGCCGCCATGGGTCTGCTTGCGTCCGGCAAGGGCGAGCGGCTGCTGATCAGCGGCGTGCATCCTTCCGCCAGCCGCCGCCAGCTTCAGGTCGCGACACGCGGCGACAAGAAATTGTTTTCCTGCTGCGTCGACATTGATCGCGCCGCGCTCGACACGATCGGCAATGCCGAGGAAAGCGCGAAATGGGTGGAAGACCACGCCTATGGCACCGTGATCCTCGTCACCAACAACTATCACATGCCGCGCAGCCTGCTGGAAATGGGCCGGCTGCTACACAAGGCCAAGCTCGAGCCCTATCCGGTGGTCAACAGCAATCTTGGCAATGGCGGCTGGCTGACCAAGCCCAGGGCGCTGCGCGTGCTGTTCACCGAATACAACAAATATCTGCTGGCGCTGGCGCGGGGCATCGTGCCGGTGAAGCCAACGCCAACCGGCATCGCGCTGGCCGAGGCTGCTGAGCCGATCTGAAACCGGCAGCGGTATCATTCCTTGGCGCTAGAGGCTCCGCGCAGGCGCGCGATCTCCTGTTCGAGACGTTCGATACGATTGTCCCGTTCGGCCAGCGCCGCCGCCACATCGGCCGCTTCGAAACGCTGTGGGATGTGCTGCGGGCAATTGGAATCCCAGGCCGAAACCGTGAACAGTATGATTTGCTCGGGGCGCGCCTTGTAGCCTTCCGGCATCAGCTTCGCCATCAGGTCGGCGTCGTCCTCGACGACGCGCGCACTGCCCCAGATCTTGATGCGCTGCCGGTGGGCATAGTCGATCAGGAACATAAAAGCGCGGGGGTTGTCGTCCAGATTGCCCTGGGTGATGAATTGCCTGTTGCCGGAGAAATCCGTGAACCCGATCGTCCGCTCGTCGAGCACCTTGAGGAAGCCGGCCGGCCCGCCGCGATGCTGGATGTAGGGCTGGCCGTCACCATTGGCCGTCGACAGGAAGATGCTGGTCTGCGCCTCGATAAAGGCGGCGAGATCGGGCGTGATATCAGCTTGCCAGCCGCCGCGCTCCTCGACGCGGGCATAGGCATCGCGTGAGCCTTTGCGGGCCTGGATCGCCTTGACGGTTGGGGTAAAGGCGACATCGCTGGTGAAGACGTGAGCATTCATGGAAAAGCCTCCTTCAAAGGCCGAGCTCCGACAGAGAGGGATGATCGTCCGGCCGGCGGCCAAGCGGCCAATGATACTTGCGGTCGGCCTCGTGGATCGGCAGGTCGTTGATGCTGGCGATGCGCAAGCGCATCAATCCATGTTCATCGAACTCCCAGTTCTCATTGCCGTAGCTGCGAAACCACGAGCCGCTGTCGTCGTGCCATTCATAAGCGAAACGCACGGCGATACGATTGTCGCGGAACGCCCAGACCCTCCTTGATGAGCCGGTAGTCGCGTTCGCGATCCCATTTGCGTGTGAGGAAGGTCTGGATGCCGTCGCGCCCTTGCAGGAATTCGGCCCGATTGCGCCAGCGGCTGTCGATTGTGTACGCAAGCGCGACCCGTGTCGGATCACGGGAGTTCCACGCATCCTCCGCCATGCGTGCCGTCTGTGCGGCAGTCTCGGCGGTGAATGGCGGGAGCGGCGGGCGGCTTTCAGACATGGGAACTCCTTGTGATGGGCTAGAGCGGCGGGCTTTCAAGTCGAACCGTACCGCCGCTCTATCTCTTTTGTTTGAGCATCGGATTTTCCAAAACCGACACACTGGTCGCTGAAATTTCAGGCTGCCTTGCGGACAGAAACGACCGGAAAGTCGATCTCCGTCCTGGCAACCTCATTGACATAGTTGGTCCAGACATTGAGAGCGACATGCTGGACGATCTCGATGATCTGCGCATCGTCGTAGCCTGCGAGCCTGACGGCGCTGAGATCCTCGTCACCGATATGGCCGCGGTCGCGCGCAATCTTGGCGGCGAAAAGCACGGCCGCGGCGGCCTTGGGATCGTTGGACCCGCCCGCACGATTGGCGACCATCTCGGCATCGTCAAGCTTGGCGAGGTTCTTGCCGAGATAGGTATGGGCGGAAAGGCAGTAGCTGCAGCCGTTGATCTCGGCGACCGCCAGAGCGATGCGCTCGCGCGTCGGCGCGGGCAGGCGGCCCTTGGCAAGCGCTCCGGACAGACCGAGATAGCCTTCAAGCGCAGCCGGGCTATTGGAAACGAGCCTGAAGAGGTTTGGGACGACGCCGAGTTGCTTCTCGACGGCATGCAGCATCGGCCGCGACGCAGCAGGCGCGGCCTCTATGGACGCGGGTGTAGGGATACGGGGCATCGGCATTCCTTCTCGTTGATCAGCTTCGCCGTCAAACATGGCCCCTTCCATGCTTTGGATGTAGCTGTCATATTTGCAATCAATCCTTCCATTTTCCGGGAGAAGCATGGATCGCCTCGAGGCTATGTCGCTTTTCGTCGCCGCTGTGGAGGCCGGCAGCCTTTCGGCCGCCGGACGCCGTTTCGGCATCCCGCTTGCGACGGTCAGCCGCAAGGTCTCCGACCTGGAGCGGCATCTGAAGACGCGTCTCCTGAACCGCTCGACGCGCCAGCTGACGCTGACCGACGCGGGTCATGCCTATCTCGCTGCCTGCCATCGCATTCTCGACGAGGTCGGCGAGGCCGAGCGGACCGCCGCCGGTGAATACAGCGCCCCGACGGGCGAATTGATCATCACCGCGCCGATCGTCTTTGGCCGCCTGCATGTGCTGCCGGTCGTCACCGGCTTCCTCGCCGTCTACCCCGACGTGGCTATTCGCCTGATGCTCGCCGACCGGATAACCCAGTTGACCGAGGAGCACATCGATCTCGCCGTCCGCATAGGCGAGCTTCCCGACTCGAGCCTGGTGGCCACCCGTATCGGCTCGATCCGGCGCGTTGTCTGCGCGACGCCGGCCTATCTGGCCGAGCGCGGCACGCCGGAGACCCCGAAAGACCTTGCGTCACACAGCTGCATCACCTTCGAGGGGCTCACCGCTCCCGCCACGTGGACCTTTGCCACCGGCAAGACCGAACTCCCTGTTCCGATCCGCTCACGGCTTCGGGTCAACACCGCGGAAGCGGCGATCGATGCCGCGATTGCCGGCGTCGGCATAACGAGGGTGCTTTCCTATCAGATCACTGCTGCGGTGCGGTCCGGCACACTCCGCACCGTGCTGGAGGCATTCGAGCCGCAGCCATGGCCGGTCAGCCTCGTGCATGCCGGCCAAGGTCTGCTGCCGGTGAAACTGCGTGCGTTCCTCGACTTCGCCGCCCCACGCCTGAAGACGCGGCTCGTGCAAGCGACATGGCAGGCCTGACGAACAGGGGCCTTCGCACCGTTTCCTTTTTACCTGCGCTTGGTGTAACCAACGCACACCTCCTCACCGGGCACTTCCCACATGCTCCATATCCGCTCGCTGGCGTTCAACCTCGTCTTCTACGTCAATCTGATCGTCCAGATGATCATCTGGACTCCGTACTATTTCCTGTCGCCGCGCCACCGCGCCTGGTTCGTGCCGAAATTCTGGTCGCGCACCAGCATGTGGCTCTACGACAAGATCGCCGGCACCAAAAGCGAGATCACCGGCCAGGAAAACCTGCCCGAGGGTTCCTTCATCCTGGCGCCCAAGCATCAATCCTTCTGGGACGCGATCGCCTTCTTCCCCTTCCTGCAGGATCCGATCTACATCCTGAAACGGGAACTGACCTGGATCCCGTTCTTCGGTTGGTACATCCTGAAAATGCGGATGATCCCGGTCGACCGCGGCAGCCGCTCGAAGGCGTTGAAAGCGGTGGTCGCCGCGACCAAACAGGAGCTGGCGCGCAATCCCCGCCAGCTGATCATCTATCCCGAGGGCACACGCCGGGCGCCGGGCGACGAGCCGGCCTACAAATACGGCATCGTCGAGATCTATGCGCAGCTTGGCATTCCGGTGGTGCCGGTCGCCCATGTCGCCGGCCTCTACTGGCCGCGGCGGAAATTCCTGCGCTATCCCGGCACGATCAAGGCCCGGTTCCTGCCGCCGATCCCGCCGGGGCTGGACAAGCAGGAATTCATGGAACGGCTGATCGGCGAGACGGAAGCCGCCTGCGACCAGCTGCTCGTCGATGCGTCCCGTGCGCCGAACCCGCCGCCCATGCCGCCGACGGCGGTGAAGCGGCTGAGGGAATTGGCCCCCGATAACCTGGCCTGAACCGCCCGTCTGACCGGCAGATCCCTAGGGAATCACGGCCAGCGCCGTGGTCAGAAGCAGTGTCGCCGCAAACGTCAGATTGATGATCCGCGAGGCCAGCGGTTTGCGCAGAAAGCGCGCAAACGCGGCACCGGCGAGAAGCCAAATGACATGGATGGCGACGATCATCGAGACGAGGACCGCCAGCTTGAGCCCTGCATCGAGCTCACCGGCGGCCGACGTGCCGGCGAACACGGCGGCAATCGCCACATAGGCTTTCGGGTTGGCGACGGCCAGAAGAAACCCGCCCAGGAAGGTGGGAAGTGCCGCCCCGCCGGTACGCGCAGCCAGAGGCGGAGCCGTTGCTATCTTGAAGGCGAGGTAGAGGATGTAGGCTGCGGATGCCACCGCCAAAAGCGGTGTGAGCCTCGGCACAGAGGCAAGCATGGCCGTGATGCCCGTCGCCACGACCAAAAGCACGGCGACCGTGCCAAGGATAATGCCCGAGGCGTAGCGGAGCGAATCGCGCAGACCGAAGGCCGCACCAACGGCGGTGACGCTTATCGTCGCCGGCCCCGGACTGCCCATCACGACCGCCGATGCCAGGATGAGCGCGAGCAATTGCTGCCATAGTTCCGGATGGGAAAAGACCTGTTCGGCCATCTGTATACCAGTATCCCGACGCGATGCGACCAATCGTATGGCAGGGCAGACCAGGGCGTCTTGAACGATCGTGCGGAGCCGTCCGGCGCAGGCCGCGCACGATCCTTGGCTGGCGTTTGAGCGGCCGCCGCTTCGCGCTAGCTTCTATGCACTCGCGCTGTCGAGATCGGCGATATCGTCAGGACTGAGATTCAACGATACGGCGCGGACGAGGCTGTCGACCTGGTCCAGCGTCGTGGCGCTGGCGATCGGCGCCGTGACGCCGGGCCGCGCAATCACCCAGGCGAGCGCCACGTCCGCCGGCTTGGCCGAGTGACGCGCCGACACCGCGTCGAGTGCCGCCAGGATGCGCATGCCGCGCACGTTCAGATAGGTCTTCACGTCGTCGCCACGCGCGCTTTTGCCGAGATCGGCTTCGCTGCGGTACTTGCCGCTCAAAAACCCCTTGGCGAGGCTGAAATAGGTGATGACGCCGATATCCCCCGCCATGCACAGATCGCGGAGCGGCCCATCGAAGGCGGCGCGGTCATAGAGATTGTACTCCGGCTGCAGCACCGCGTAGCGCGGCAGGCCCCGCAGGCTTGCCACGTCGAGCGCGGCGCGCAACTGGCCGGCATCGAGATTGGAGGCGCCGACGTGGCGGATCTTGCCCTTGGCGAGCAGCTTTTCGTAGGCGCCGAGCGTCTCCTCGTAGGGGGTGGTCGGGTCCGGCCAGTGCGACAGATAGAGATCGACGACATCGGTCTGCAGCCGCATCAGCGACGTATCGATGGCCTTCTCGATATAGGCGGCGGAGAGGTCTTTCCTGCCCTGCCCCATATCCGATCCGACCTTGGTGATCACCACGACTTCGTCGCGGTTGCCACGGCTCTTCATCCATTTGCCGATGATCGTTTCGGATTCGCCGCCCTCGTTGCCGGGAACCCAGCGCGAATAGGAATCGGCGGTGTCGATGGCGTTGAGGCCGGCGCCGACGAAGCGGTCGAGCAGGTCGAAAGAGGTTTTCTCGTCGGCGGTCCAGCCGAAGACGTTGCCGCCCAGAACCAGCGGCGCGATGGACAGGTCGGTTTTACCGAGACGACGTTTCTGCAAGACTGATCTCCGTGGGAAATGGAAAGGAGTGGGCGAAAGCCCTCGCTTAACCTAGGTCTCACCGCGCTAAGGTCAAAGGCCTGGCCGTCCTTTCCAAAGGGCCAGCGCTTCACAAGGGCGCGATCCGCCGCGTTGACGTTCCAGCCGATGTCTATTGGCTCTGGCGCCGGTATTCACCAGGCGGCAGTCCGACCACGCGGTTGAAAAGCCGGCTGAACGACGCCGTATCCCGGTATCCGACCTGGTAACATATTTCCGAAATACCGAGTTTGGTGCTTTCAAGAAGCGCCTTCGCGGCCTCAAGGCGCCGGTCCTGGATCCATCGGCCGGGAGTGGTGTGCAATTCATCGGAAAACCGGCGCGCCAGCGTTCGCGGCGACAGACCGAGTTGCGCTCCGAGGAAGGCAAGGTCGAGCGCTCCGAGCTGTTTCCTGGATAAAGCTTCGAGCCGGTCGCGGAACGCCTCTTGCGTAGGCGGCAGATCGGTGAGCGGGAACTCATAGGGTGTCTGGATCTGCCGCGACGGCGGCAGCACCAGCAATTTGCGAACCAGGCGCTCCTCCCTGGCGAAGCCAAGGTCCCGCAGAAGCGCCTTGCCGAGCTCCAGGCCCGAAAAACCGCCACCGCAAGTGTAGATCCGTCCATCCCCGATCAGCACACGTGAAGCGTCCCAACGCACTTTTGGAAAGCGGCGCTGGGCATCGGCCTTCAGCCACCAGGAGATCGTCGCGCGCTTTCGGTCGAGAAGACCGGCGTCTGCCAGGAAATAACCGGCCCCGCAATGCGCGGCGATGATGGCGCCGTCGCGCTGCGCGCGTACGATAAGCGGTGCCGCGTGCCGGCTCTCTTCCTCCAACGCGGCAACAAGCTCCGGGATTTGCATGCCGGGCATGGCCAGCAGGATCAGCAGGTCCATGCGCTGCGAGGGCTCGCGTCTGGTGTGAAAGGAGATCCCAGGCGTCGTCGTGGCGTCAGCCTGCCGCGCCACGAATTCGAAGGAAATCGCCGGCGCGCCGCGAATGGTGTTCACCAGCTCGAACATTTCGACAAGTGTCGCGGCGACGGCCGAATAGAAGGTCGACGGCAGCCAGATCACGGCATGGAGGGGGCGGTTGTCCAAGATGCCTCCTTTGAACAGCTATGGCAAGTTTAGCATATAGATTGTCAAATCTGCCAATTCCGATTTTTGCCAGCGACCTTAGGTTCCGCGACACCGATGCAAACACCGGTGCTGCAATCTGGTGACGTCCAGGCTGCTAGCCCCAGATCCGCCGTTACTGGAGACCAAGATGAAAGCAATTGTATTCGACGCAATCGGCTCGCCGCGGGACGTGCTCTATCTCGGCGACCTGCCCATGCCGCGAATTGGCGACGGCGAGGTGCTGGTCAAGATGGTCTCCGCCTCGGTCAACCCTGGCGACTTCCTGTTCATCCAGAACCTCTACCCCGAACCGAAGAAGCCGCATTTCCCCCGGCAGGTGGCCGGAAACCATGGCGCCGGCGTTGTCGAGGCCGTTGGCGCGAACGTCGCTTTGAAACCTGGCACGCTTGTCGCGTTCAGCTACTACGACAGCTGGGCCGAATATGCGGCCGTTCCGGCCGAATGGCTGATCCCGCTGCCCGCCGACTATCCGCTCGAACGCGCCGGGCAGATGGTGAATCCCATCACCGCCTGGGACCTCTTGGCGGACTCCCGCGTGCAGCCTGGACAGTGGCTGGCCGTCACGGCCGGCTATTCATCGGTTTCGACGATGGTGATGCAGTTTGCCCAACGGCGCGGCATCAAGGTGATCGCGCTCGTGCGACGCTCTCACGACAGGCTGGACCTGAAGCGGCTTGGTGCTACGGCCATCCTCGATCTGTCTGGTTTGAAGGTCGGTATCAGGGAAGCAGTCATGGAAATGACCGATGGCGCCGGGCTGAACGGGATCATCGATAATGTCGGCGGACCCGTCAGTGGCGAATTGATCCGCGCCCTCGCGATGGGCGGGCAGATGGTCATCAATGGCGGCATGAGCGCCGAGCGTTTCGAACTGCACAATTTCGACGTGCTGCTGAGCGGCGTCGAGATCAGGGCAAATATCTACCGCTACTTCTTTTCGCCGCCTGTCGAAGCCGACCGGCCAGTATTGCACGAGATTGTCGATACCTTCGGCCAACCCGATTTCCATGTCCCTGTCGGCGGCATCCATCCGCTGTCGGAGTTCAAGCTCGCCGTGACAAACAGCCTGGACCGCACCGATCTCGGAAAACAGATTTTCAGGATGTAGCCCGGACCATCACCCGAACCGAAGGTCAGCGAAAAAGTGGGAACCGGTTTTCGGAAAAGATCATGGTCAACAGCGAAAGCGATCACGACCCGATCCGTTTCGCCACCTCTTCCAGCCAGTGGTCGCGGATCCCCAGCGCCTCGAGGTGCTCCAGCGTGCTGAGCACATAATCCTCGTTCTTTCCCGACTGTCCGACGGCGCCGGAAACGACGGTCGCCGCATCAGCCGCATCGAGCGCGCCGGCATATTGCTCGTGGGCACGGTCGACGACATAGGCGACCGCCGAGACCGTCTCGCCGCCGTTCGTATCGCCCCCGTTCATACCGCCACCGTCGAGCCGAATGCTAAGTGTGCGCTCGAGATAGACATTGGTGACCAGCTCGCGCTCGCGCAGATAGCTGATGACCTCGTTGCGCAGATCGCCGGGGACGCGGAAAGCCAGCCCGATGCAGGAGCCGCCACGGTCGAGGCCGAGCACCAGGCCGGGCCGTTCGCGCGTGCCGCGATGCACGAAGGAGTAGACGCACAGCGACCGGCGATAGCCGTGAAGGCGGGCGCGCCGCGTCTCGACATGCGCAAATCCCGGCCGCCAGATCAGCGAGCCGTAGCCAAAAACCCAAAAATCGCCCATATCGCCAAGCCTGGTTGCAGCACCGCACTGGAATCGGTGTTTTTAAAATCCGTCTCCGTCTACCCGATGTTGCCGGAAACGACAGTCCCCTCTGCAACACGCGTTAACGAGAGCCGCAGCATGACGTCAAGTGACGAGCGCCCGCCGAATTTTCGCCGCCGCCTCTTCTGGCTTGGCGCTTTCATGGTCGTGCTGTTCGGCCTCTACAGCGCCGGCTGGTTCTACCTGGCAGACAAGGTCAAGAGCGAAGCCGCCAAAGCAGTCACCGAGCTCAACGGCAATGGCATCGAGGCGGACTGCGCCAATCTCACGGTTAGCGGCTATCCCTCGAGCTTCGCCATTTCCTGCGACAGTCTGGCTTATCAGGACGACACCAGGAACGTCGCAGCCTCGCTCGGCAGTCTCAACGCGGTTACGCACATCACCCAAATCCTGTCGCCTGGCGCCGACTTGCGCGGACCGCTCAGGACCTCAGCCCCGGGGATGACGCCGCTGTGGATCGACTGGGATAATCTGCGAGCGAACCTGAAATTGTCCTGGCCGCTGCCCCGGGGCGTTTCACTGGAGGCAGAGGGCCTGTCCGGCCAGACCGATCCGGCGGATGGCACAGATCCGGTCGAGCTGTTCAGCGCCGGGACGGCGGCCGGACAATTGCGTCCGAACGGTCAGGACATCGACTATGCCGGGAGTTTTACCGATCTCGAAATCGATCCAGGGGCGATCGATGGCCGCGTGTTGCCGCCGCTCGACGGCAGCGGCGACGTGACGCTGAAGAACGGCGTGGCGCTGATCAAGACGCAGCCAAGGAGCTTGCGCGGCCAGGCGGTCGATATCGGCAAGCTCGATCTATCGTCGGGGACCGCGCGCGTCACCGTCTCCGGACCAGTTTCGGTCGATGCCGATGGGCTGATCGACGCCGACCTGATGATCAAGCTCAGTGACCCGAAGGCCGTGGCGGCCATCCTCGGCAAGGCCATTCCCGAGCAGAAGAGCCAGATCAAAACCGGCTTTGCCGGGCTGGCGCTGCTTGGCAACGAACCGTCGATGCCCCTCAAGATCGTCAAGGGCAAGGCCTCGCTCGGTTTTATCCCGCTGGGCAGGATCAAACCGGTCGATTAGACCCATGATTGCGAATCCTCCAGTTCGGAAAAGATCACGGTCAAACAGGAAGATAAATGAACAGCCCGGTGAAGCTCCTGAGTGTTGGCGCGCTGACGCTCGATACGATCCTTCGCGTCGACACGCTTCCGACACGTCAGGGCAAGTTCATCGCGTCCGACGGCGTCCAGATCGCCTCGGGCATGGCTTCGAGCGCGGCCTGCGCCGCGCGCCGCCTCGGCGCGGACGTATCGCTGTGGGCGAGCGCGGGGGACGACTCCGTCGGCGATCAGCTGGTCGCCGGGATCGAGGCCGAGGGCGTCGATTGCAGCTTTGTCCGGCGCGTCAGCGGCGCGCGGTCGGCACTGTCGGCCATCTTGGTCGACACGCATGGCGAGCGCATCATCGTTCCTTTCTATGACAAGCTCGCCCAGGCCGACCCCGAGGCGCTCCCCACCCAAGATCTCACCGCATTCGACGCCGTCCTGGTCGACGTGCGCTGGCCGGGCGCAGCAGCTGTGGCGCTGGCGGCGGCGCGCGCAATCGGCCGTCCGGCCATACTGGACGCCGACACCGCGCCACGGGACGTGCTGGAACGTCTGTTTCCGCTGGCCTCGCACGTCGTCGCGTCGGAGCCGGCAGCGTTCATCCTCTGCGGCGAGGAGCAAGGCCCGCAAAGGGCCTGTGAAGCGCTGGCCAGACGCATCGATGCATTTGTCGCGGTGACGGGCGGCGCTGCGGGAAGCTGGTGGTTCGACCGCTCGGCGGGTTCCGTGCGCCATGTCGCGGCGCCAAGGATCAAGGCAGTGGATACGCTTGCCGCCGGCGACGTATTTCACGGCGCCTTTGCCGTCGGGCTGGCGGAGGCGATGCCGATCGAACGGACATTACGCTTTGCCAGCGCCGCCGCCGCGCTCAAATGCCTGCGCTTCGGCGGCAGGCTGGGCGCGCCGGACAGGGCCGAGACGCTGGCCATGATGGCGGCTCACTGGCCGGCGGACTAACGGCCTGGCGGTCGAGACAGGCTACTGCTTTGCGGGATGCTCGACCGCCTGGCGGCCAAAGTCCGGTACGTCGATGTCCTGGCCGGCCTCGATGATCGAGCGGCGGACGGCGCGGGTGCGGGTGAACAGGTCGAACAGCTTTTCGCCGTCGCCCCAGCGGATCGCCCGCTGTAGCGAGGCCAGATCTTCCGAGAACCGCGCCAGCATTTCGAGGATGGCATCCTTGTTGTGCAGGCAGACATCCCGCCACATGGTCGGGTCGGAAGCGGCAAGGCGCGTGAAGTCGCGAAAGCCGGAGGCCGAATATTTGATGACCTCGGATTTCGTCACCGACTCCAGGTCGTCGGCGGTGCCGACGATGTTGTAGGCGATGATGTGCGGCAGATGCGAGACGATGGCCAGTGTCATGTCGTGATGCTGGGGATCCATCGTGTCGATGTTGGAGCCGCAGCGGCGCCAGAATTCCGAGAGTCTTTCCAGCGCCTCGGGATCCGTGCCGGGCAACGGCGTGAAAATGCACCAGCGGTTCTCGAACAGTTCGGCAAAGCCGGCGTCCGGGCCCGATTTTTCAGTGCCGGCCAACGGATGGCCGGGGATGAAATGCACGCCATCAGGCACATGCGGCTCGACCTGCGCGATGACCGATGCCTTGGTCGAGCCGACATCGGTGAGGATGGCGCCCTGCTTTAGCGCCGGTGCGATTTCCTCGGCGACCTCGCCCGAAGAGCCGACCGGCACCGAAACGATAACCAGGTCGGCATCGCGGACCGCCTCTTTCGCGTCCATCGTGTAGGAGGAGCCGAGGCCGAGTTCGCTTGCCCGCGCCAGCGTCGTTTCGCTGCGTGTCGAGATGGCGACGTGGCGGGCCAGACCCTCGCGGTGGATGACGCGGGCCAGCGACGAGCCGATCAGGCCGATGCCGACCAGCGCGATCTTTTCGAACATCGGTGATGTCATTGTTTCAGCTTTTCGGGGGTTTCAGCTTTTCAGAAATGTCGTGAGTGCGGCGACAACGCCGCGATTGGCCTCTTCGGTGCCGATGCTCATGCGCAGTGCATTCGGGAAGCCGTAGCCGGAGACGCGCCGCAAAATGTAGCCGCGCGCGGAGAGGTAATCGTCCGCAGCTGCCGCCGAATGTTTTTTGTCCTCGGGAAAATGGATGAGGACGAAATTGCCGACGCTCGGCGTCACCCGTAGCCCGAGCTTGGTCAATTCCTCGCTCACCCATGACAGCCAGGTCTCGTTATGCGCCACGCTGCGCTCGACATGGGCACGATCGCGGATCGCTGCAATGCCGGCCTCGATCGCCGTCGCGTTGACGTTGAAGGGACCCCGCACGCGGTTGATCGCGTCGATGATATGCATCGGCGCGTACATCCAGCCAATCCGCGCGCCGCCGAGGCCGAGCTTTGAGAAGGTGCGGGTCATGACCACGTTTTCCGCGCCAGCCACCAGTTCGACGCCGGCTTCATAGTCGTTGCGGCGGACATATTCGGCATAGGCGCCATCCAGCACCAGAAGCACGTTTCGAGGCAGGCCGGCATGCAGGCGGCGCACCTCCTGGAACGGCAAATAGGTGCCGGTCGGGTTGTTGGGATTGGCGAGGAAGATGATCCTGGTGCGCGGCGTCACCGCAGCGAGGATCGCATCGACGTCGGCGCGCTCATTGGTTTCCTGGACCGACACCGGGACAGCACCTGCCGACTGGATGTAGATCTTGTAGACCATGAAGGCGTGTTCGGTGATGACAGCTTCATCGCCGGGCGCGAGGTAGGTCTGCGCAAGCAGGCCCAGAATCTCATCGGAGCCGTTGGAACAGACGATGTTCGCAGGGTTGAGGCCATGCACCTCGGCGATCGCCTCCCGCAGGCGCCTGGCGGTGCCATCGGGATATATGTCGAGTTTGGCCGCGACGTCACGCGCGGCTTCTATCGCCTTCGGCGAGGGGCCGAGCGGGTTCTCGTTTGACGACAATTTATGGACCTTGGCAACGCCGGCCGGCGCCGTGCTTTTGCCCGGCACATAGGCTTCGATGTCCATGATCCCCGCGCGGGGCGTTGGACGTGCCTGATCCGATGCCTGGTTCATATTGCAAAAATCCGTCGAGAACGCTTCCGCCTGGGGAAGCCGCAGCGGAAATACAAGCCGTGGCCTGGAATGTCGAGAGGCGGCTATCATGGGTGAACGACTGGCAGGGGTGAGCGACTGGCCGTTGACGCCGAGGCGCGCCGGTCCTAGAAGAAAGGCGAAATCCCGTGGTGATTTGGCCGGTCGGCTTGCAGCCACGTTAAACAACTCGCTAAAGGGCCGTTTGCATCCTGTAACCGGCTTTGCGAAGGCGATGCCGGTTTTTTTGTTGTCCGTAGCCGGCCGGACAATCGCATCGACCCGAAAATCGGTATCGATTTTCGGAAAAGCGCGATGGGTTGATGTAAGAGGATGCGATGGTCGCGCTGCGCACTAAAAGAACCAACAACGAGGCCGACGAGCCGTCGAGCCCGGTGTTGCGTTTCGGTGCCGACAAGCCGCTCAAGCTCGACGCCGGCACGCTGCTGTCACCGTTCCAGATTGCCTACAAGACCTACGGCACGCTCAACGACGCCCGCTCCAACGCCATCCTCGTCTGCCATGCGCTGACCGGCGACCAGCATGTCGCCAGCACCAATCCGGTGACCAGCAAGCCGGGCTGGTGGGAGGTGCTGATCGGCCCCGGCAAGATCATCGACACCAGCCGCTTCTTCGTCATCTGCTCAAACGTCATCGGCGGCTGCCTCGGCTCCACCGGCCCCGCCTCGACCAATCCCGCCACCGGCAAGCCCTACGGGCTCGACCTGCCGATCATCACCATCCGCGACATGGTGCGGGCGCAGTTGATGCTGGTCGACCATTTCGGCATCGAAAAACTGTTCTCGGTGCTCGGCGGCTCGATGGGCGGCATGCAGGTGCTGCAATGGGCGTCGAGCTACCCGGAGCGCGTTTTCTCGGCACTGCCGATCGCCACCGGCGCGCGCCATTCCTCGCAGAACATCGCCTTCCACGAGGTCGGCCGCCAGGCGGTGATGGCCGACCCGGAGTGGCATGGCGGCAAATATTTCGAACAGGGCAAGCGCCCGGAAAAGGGACTGGCTGTGGCGCGCATGGCCGCTCACATCACCTATCTGTCGGAGGCCGCCCTGCACCGGAAATTCGGCCGCAACCTGCAGGATCGTGAAGCGCTCACCTTCGGTTTCGACGCGGACTTCCAGATCGAGAGCTATCTGCGCCATCAGGGCATGACCTTCGTCGACCGCTTCGACGCCAACTCCTATCTCTACATGACCCGGGCGATGGACTATTTCGACCTCGCCGCCGACCACGGCGGCCGGCTCGCCGACGCCTTTGCCGGCACCAAGACCCGCTTCTGCCTGGTCTCCTTCACCAGCGACTGGCTGTTCCCGACTGAGGAGAGCCGCTCGGTCGTTCACGCGCTGAACGCCGCCGGCGCCTCGGTGTCCTTCGTCGAGATCGAGACCGATCGCGGCCACGACGCCTTCCTGCTCGACGAGCCGGAGCTGTTTGCCGCCATCAACGGCTTCATCGCCTCGGCGGCCCGCGCCAGGGGGCTCAGCGCATGATCCCTGAAAATTGCAGCCCTTCCGGACCGGCATCATGCGCCAGGCATTCGCGCATGACCCCGAAAAGTTGCAGACTTTTCGGATCAGGATCATGCGCTAACCAAAAGGCACGATCATGAGTGTCAACCACGCCCAGCGCGTCGACCTCGAAGTCGTCGCCGGTCTCATCCCGGCGCAGGCGCGGGTGCTAGACGTCGGCTCCGGTGATGGTCTGCTGCTCGAATTGCTGCAGGCGACGAAGCAGGTCGACGGCCGCGGGATGGAACTGTCGCAACGCGGCGTCAACGAATGCGTGGCGCGCGGCCTGTCCGTCATCCAGGGCGACGCCGACAAGGACCTCAAATTCTATCCCGACAAGGGTTTTGATTTCGTCGTCCTGTCGCAGACCTTGCAGGCCACCCGCAACCCGAAGCTGGTGCTCGACGAATTGCTCAGGATCGGCAAGCACGCCATCGTCTCCTTCCCCAATTTCGGCCACTGGCGGGTGCGCCTTTCGCTGTTCCTCGACGGGCGGATGCCGGTGACCAAGGACCTGCCCTATTCCTGGTACGACACGCCCAACATCCATTTCTGCACCATCCGCGACTTCGTCAATCTCTGCGATGAGCTCGGCGCAACGGTGGAAAAGGCAACCGCGCTCGACGCCAATGGCCAGAAAATCGGTCTGTCGATGCCGTGGTGGTTCTGGAATTTCTTTGGCCAGCAAGCGGTATTCTTGCTGAGACGATGACGGCCGCATTTCATCCTATCCGAGCACGTCGGTGGCCTTGTGCGGGTGCTGGACGCCGTCGACCAGGACCACATCGGACTGGGAATTCTCGGTGCGCAGGGGCAATATCTCCTGATAGGCGGGCGACTGGTACCATCCGCGCGCATGCTGCATGTCCGGAAATTCGATGATTACGAGGTGCCCCGGCCAGGTGTTTTCAACCACTTCCACCTCGCTGCCATGCACAATATAGCGCCCGCTAAACGGCTCCAGCGTTGCATCGATTTTCTGCAAATATTCGACAATCTGCGGCCCTAACGTGACTTGGCGCATATGGGCAACGGCGTAAGCGGTCATGGCTGAGATCCTTGCTGATCGAAGCCAACAATAGGCGGCTTCACGAACGACAATTGCCTATGCGCCCTACGGTGGTCGATTACCTCTGAAGTTATAAGAATGCATACAGGACCAACTCAGCGCATGACCCCTGAAGATTGTAGGCTTTCCGGACCGGCATCATGCGCCAGGCATTCGCGCGTGACTCCGAAAAGTTGCAGACTTTTCGGACCGGCATCATGCGCTAGCCAAAGGCACGATCATGAGTGTCAATCACGCCCAGCGCGTCGACCTCGAAGTCGTCGCCGACCTCATCCCGGCGCAGGCACGGGTGCTGGACGTCGGCTCCGGTGATGACCTACTGCTCGAATTGCTGCAGGCGACGAAGCGACTTCGTCAACCTCTGCGACGAGCTCGGCGCGACGGTGGAAAAGATAACCGCGCTCGACGCCAATGGCCAGAAAATCGGTCTGTCGATGCCGTGCTGGTTCTGGAATTTCTTCGGCCAGCAAGCGGTGTTCCTGCTGAAACGGTAGCTCGCTCCAAGGATTGCAGTGTTTCTTGATCAGCAGGCGTTGCTATGTATAACTAACCTGAACCGGTATCGTCGCGAGCCGCGTCGAACAAAGTGACCTCTGATAAATTTTGCGGTGTAAAGATGGTTGAAGAACAGCCAACTTATTCCCTCGTTGTGGAAATGGATAACGCCAAGTCGATCGACTGGGACGAGATCGGCGTTGGGTTGACTGCCTTGGCTCGAGAAATCGCCGTGGTTTCCTCAGCTGGTCTTGCAAGACCGCAGGTTGTCATCTCCCACGGCGGGCGAGATGAGGACGCCGCCTCGCTGCGTAGCAGTATCACAATTGAAGCGCCGCAGTTGGAACGGGTTGCCGACCTGATCTTCACCGCTTGCCCAGGCGGTCGATATTACGACCTCAAGAACAACGGCATCCTGTCAACCAATGGAGATATCGTCATCTTCGTCGACTCGGATACCGTGGCAGAATCGGGCTGGCTCCCAACTCTGCTTGACCCGTTTCAAGATCCTGAAATTATTTGCGTGAACGGATATACATATCTTTCGTACGATGATTTCTTTTCCAGGACGTTCGCGCTGCTTTGGTTTTTCCCTATGCCTGAGGCAGATGCACGATTTGCTAACAAGCGAGCGATCAACGCCAATAACAGTGCCTTTCGGCGCGACTGGATTGTCAGCCATCCCTTTGCGAAACACAATGGATTCAAGGTTTCTTGCACTCTGCTGACGCATGAGCTTCGACGTGAAGGCCACAAAATTCTGAACGTCAACGCACGCGTCTATCATTACTCGCCACGTGGTTGGCGGTTCTTTTTCTGGCGCGCGTTGGTAACAGGCCGCGATGCCGACCGGAAGTTTGTGGAGCTGAAGTCGCCCAGCCGCACGCAGCGGATTGTGAAATCGTTCAGCCGATGGTTCACCATGTCGTGGCGCACAATGCGACGCGTAACTGGCCATGCCCGCCAGACAGGCATGCCGCTTTGGCAAATTCCATTTTCCTTGATTGTCGGTCTGGCATTCTACAGCTTGGCGTTTTGGGGCCAACTCAGTTTCGCTGCGGGTCTCGTTGGCGACGAAATCGAAGTCGTGCCTGATTATGTCGGACATAGTTAGGTGCTGCTGCGTTCGTGGTTTCGGTCGTTTCTTTGAATGGGTTAGGAAGCGGCCACCAAGCGGCTCTAGCGTGGCATCAAGAATTCGCCAATGCCCGACGAGTTCCGCCGCAATACTTTGTGATGACATGATCGCTTCTTTTTTGTAGCGTCGAATCGAACTCAATCCTGGGGGCGGGCATGGAAACGAACATCCGGTCTATTCGATGGCTGTGGAACGCGGGGCGTAGCTGACGCGACATGCCCGAGATGGACCCTGCTCCACTCATCACGGTGATCACGCCGACCCACAACCGGCGCAGCACGGTCTTGCGCGCCGTGGAGAGCGTGCTTGCGCAGAACCTTACCCGCTTCGAGCACATTGTCGTCGACGACGGCTCGACCGATGGCACGGAAGCGGCGCTGGCTGCCATCCGCGACCCTCGCCTTATTTATGTCGGCGCGAAATGGCGAGGCGCCAACGCCGCCCGCAATGCCGGCATCGAACGGGCGCGGGCGCCTGTGGTGACATTCCTGGATTCCGACGACGTCTACTTGCCGAACCGGCTGGAGCGGACACTGGCGTGGTTCGAGGAGAATCCGACGCTTGAAGTGCTCATCAGTTCGTTCGTGTCCCTGAAGGGCGACCGCAGCAGCAAATGCATCAACCGCGGCGCGTTCCTGACACGGAACACGCTGGAAAGGGCGTTGGTCGCGCAGACGATCTTCATAGCCGGATCGGCGATTACCGCCCGGCGAGAGGCCTTGCTGGCGATCGGCGGCTATGACAGCGACATCGCACGGATGCAGGATCGCGAGTTGCTGTTGCGCTTCGCCGGGCGCAGTGGCGCGCAACTGTCCGAAGAGGTCGACTGGAAAAAGTACAATTCGGAGAATTCGATTTCGCGACAACGCGACGGCTATGTCGAAGCCTACGCAAACCTGATCTGCAAACACCCCTACATCATCGACCGTTACCCCGACATTCCGCCTTACATGATCGCACGGCAAATCATCGCCGATACGATTAAGGGCAGGATTTCGCAGGCATTTGCCGGTTATCTGGCCAACCGGTCGTCGAAAGCGCTCGGCTACTCGCTGCCGCAACTGTTGCGCGGCTATGTCGGCGGCCGGCGCTGGCGTCGTGATCTCTACGATGAGTTCCGCACCAAATATGGCGCACGGCCAGCCTGAGCCAACCAGAGGCTCATCGGTCAAGTTCCGGAAAATACGGATCGGAGAAAAACCGCCGGCCGCGCTCGCCTTGCAAACAGTCGACCGGTGCTGCCGCGTCGATCCGGATCGTCCCGTGATCGGCCTTGGGATCAGCCCCAGAGTCGGCCCAAGGGTCGGCAACACCGCTTACCTCTAGGACCAGCTTGCGGCGTATGGCGGTCACGAATTCGGAAGCGGCGTAGACCGGCAGCACGAAAGAGCCAGGCCCGCCGGTAACGCACTCGGCATAGTATTGGTCGAGATGGCTGAAGCTGGGCGATGGGCTGATCAGGATCGGCAGGCCGTTGATGACGATGCCGTTTGCCACCGCGGCGTCGCGTGTCGTGGTGACGGGCATGCCGATGTTGTTGGGGCCATCGCCTGAAATGTCGATCACCCTGCGTGTCGCGTCGAAAGCGGTTCCACCGAGAAGCTTCGCGCCAAAGGCGAGCGCACCGGAAATCGAGGTGCCGCGAAAGCTCCTGAACGGGCGGGCCTCGATCTTGTCGGCAAAAGCGCTGGCGCTCTCGGCGTTGTCGATGACCTGCCAGGCAATGAGCGCATCGTCGCGGACGGTGCCTGCCCATTCGAAATAGGCGAGCGCGATGCGGCCCTTCACACCCGAGCGTACCGCCTTGATGAAGTCGGGATGGCGCAGCGCCTCGACATAGCCGGCGCGCTGCAGGGCGAATTCCCTTTCGTCCATCGAGTGCGAAATGTCGACCGCCAGCACCAGTTCGACGTCCACGGCAATGGTATCGGCAGGCGCGGCCAGTGGTGCTGCCTGAGCCCAGGCAAGGCAGGCAAGCAGGCTAATGCATGTCGCCCAAAAGTGCGCAGCGGTTCTGGGGTAACGACATGCATAGAAACAAAGACTTAAAGCGTGTCGCATGAATCTCTTCAACGGGACGCGCTTTAAGCGCGTCAAGCATGAGTTCAACGCCGCAGACCTCCGAGCGATACCGGCAATCTTTCGCTGCGATCACGGCGAAATAAAGCTTGGCTGGGTATGGCCGGCTATGTCTCTTGGTAGGCTGCGGCGACGGCCGGGGGAGGCTCGATCGCGCCGGCCCTGACACGGGCTGGCTTGAGGGCTGGTCGGCCGACATCTCTCACGATCGCCAAAGAGCGCGGAAAGAATTCACTGTTATGTTGGCCACGGCCGATATTGAGGATCGCGGCGTCGGCAAGACGGGCCTCCAGCATCGACAGCACCCGCCTCAGCGTCGCGCCGTCGAACGTGTCCAAAGCCTCGTCGATGATCACCCATTTCGGCTGCCGCAGGACCAGCCGGGCAAAGGCGAGCAGGCGCTGCTCGTCATCGCTCAATTCACGCTCCCAGCGCGCGGAGCGGTCGAGCGAGGAGGACAGACGCTCGAGGCCGACGTCGGCGAGCACCGCCGATATCTCGGCATCGCTGGCCGCGGCATTAGCGTGGTCGAGCACCTCGCGCAGTGTGCCGAGCGGGAAATAGGGCTTGCGGGGAACGAAGGCGGGCACATCTCCGGCCGGCATGCCGATCCGTCCGCTTCCCCACGGCCACAGACCGGCAATCGCGCGAAAGAACAGCGTCTTGCCGGCGCGCGGATCTCCGGTGATCATGACGCGCTCGCCGGCGCGGATTTCGACATGGGCCCCGGCGAGCTTCGTGCATCCATCCCGCGACGCAATCTCAAGGTTCTCGAATGTCAGCCTGCCATTCGGGTTTTCGCCGATCGTGATGCGTTCTTCGGTGTCGTGCAGCACATCCGTTTCAACAAGCGCGATGCGGAAATCGGCGACGCGCATCAGCGTGGCGCGCCAATCGGCGATGCCGCCGATATTGTTGATGAACCAGCGCAACGAGGAATGCACCTGGTTGAAGGCGCCGACAGCCATCATCAGCCCGCCGAAGCTGATATCGCCGGCGAAATAGACCGGCGAGGCGACGAGGATCGGCGCGACGACAGTGATCCAGCCATAGGTGTCGGTCACCCAGGAAAGATTGATCTGGGCGCTGTAGATGCGCCGCATCGCGCCCAGCACCGTGCCGAGGTCGAACTCCAGCCGTCGTCTCGCGTCGGCCTCGCCGTGCGCTAGCTCTATGGCATCGACATTCTCGTTGACGCGGACCACCGAGGAGCGCAGCTCCGCTTCACGCGTATAGCGGTCGCTGTTGAAGCGGATGAGCGGCCGTCCGACCAGCCAGCTCAGCCAGGAGGCGGTGCCGGCATAGAGGATCGCGGCCCACACCATGTAGCCCGGAATGGCCAGCGAATAGCCGCCGATATGGAAAACGAAGCCCGAAGACAGCGACCATAAGACGCCGACGAAGGAAACAAGCAGAATGAACGACTGCAATAGCCCGATGCCGAGACCGGTAGAAAGATCGGAGAGATGCCCGGCATCCTGCTGCAGGCGCTGGTCGGGGTTGACGCCGATGGCACCGGCGTTGGCGAGCCGGAAGGCGCGCGCCGGCCGCATCCATTCGCCGATCAGGTCGAGGGTCAACGCCTCACGCAGCTTCAGCCGGATCATCTGGTCGAGCCAGGTCTGGCCGACATTGAGCACCACAAGCCCGCCGGCGATGGCGGCAAAGATCATAAGCTGGTGTAGGAAACCCTGCATGTCGCGCCGCGCCAGCGCGTCGTAGAAGGGCTCGTTCCAACGATTGAGCAGGACCTGCCCGATCGAGGTTGCCACAATGACGGCGACTATGCCGATGCAGGACCAGTGCAGTTGCTTGCGGATCGGCGAGGTACCCAGCGCCAGCTTGATTGTCGCCAGTTGGTCGCGCAGGCTGCTGGCCTCGATCGACGCGGCAACCGGCTTGGCCCTGGCCTCGACATCCGGATGATCAGCCATTGATGAAGTCCTTGAATTCGAAAAGCGGTGCTGAAACCGGCGAACAAGTCGACTCTATCGGGTAGCGAGCCCGTCCTCGACAGATAGGTGAGAAAAAGCGCGATTCCGATCACGAAAATGTCATCGACGGACTGGCAATGTTATGGTCCCGGCCCGCGCTAACCGGCCGAGCCTTGTGGCGCCGTGCGGGGAGAAAACCGGCACGAAGACGCGGCGAGAGGCGCGCTGGACGACTGGCACGCCCTGATAGAGCCGCTTCTGCGCCTCGACCACGATGACGCCGGAAAAGATCGGCCAGAGCCTGCGGCCGGCGCGTTCCAGCACGTTGTGGAGCTGCATCATGAAGCGTCGCCGCGATGGTGGGAAAAACAGCGCATCGGACCAGGCGGCGGGCGTGAAGTTTGCTTCGCGCAGCAATTCGGTGAGCTGGCCGCGCGAGAAAGGCCGGCCGCTGCCGAACGGCGTATGCTCGAAACGGGCCCAGACACCGCGCCGGTTTGGCACGACGATGACGACGCGGCCGGCGGGCGACAGCACCCGCCAGATTTCGTTCAGCGTCTCGCGCGGGTTCTCGGCATGTTCGAGTGAATGGACGAGCAGCATGCGGTCGATGGAAGCATCGACCAGCGGCAATTCCTCATCGAAGACCAGCGCAGTCGCGGTCGGCCCCGTGGCCGGCCAGACCACCGCGCCTTGCGTCGCCGGCATGAAGGCAAAGACACGCTCCGCATCGGTGCCGAATCGCTCCAGCCACGGCAAGGTGTAGCCAAGGCCAACCAGCCGCTCATTGGGCACTACAGCCCATATCGAAGACAACGCCATGGTGATCGAGCGTTCGGCCAATTGCCCGAGCGTGGTCGAATAGAAAGAGCGGAGATCGACGATATCGGAATGCATGCGCGGGACGGTATCTTCGATGCAGTCCAAGTTCAACAAAGGCGGATGACATCCGCGGGCAAGCGCCCTATGTCTGCGGCGATAAAGGAGAGATGCGATGCCGGTCGAAATCGAACAGTTCATGTGCCGCAGCGACAATTTCGGTGTGCTGGTGCACGACCCCAAAAGCGGCCAGACCGCGATTATCGACGCGCCGGAGGAGGCGCCGATCCTGGCTGCGATCGAGCGTACCGGCTGGACGCCGACGATGATCCTGACCACCCATCACCATGTCGACCATGTCGAAGCCAATCTGGCGCTGAAGGAACGTTTCAAGCTGCGCATCGTCGGGCCGGAGGCGGAAAAGGCCAAGATCCCCGGCATCGACGAAACCGTGGAGCAAGGCTCGGTCATCCACCTCGGCGAGGAGAGGATCGACGTGATCGCCACGCCCGGCCACACGGCGGGCCATGTCTCCTATCATCTGCCGGCGTCGAAAGTGGCGTTCACCGCCGACACGCTGTTCGCGCTCGGCTGCGGCCGACTGTTCGAATGCAAGCCGCCGGTGATGTACGATTCGTTGAAGAAGCTCGCGGCACTTCCGGCCGAGACGGTCGTCTATTGCGGCCATGAATACACGCTTTCCAACGCCCGCTTCGCGCTGACCGTCGACCCGACCAATTCGGCACTGAAGGAACGCGCCGCGAAAATCGAGGCGCTGCGCGCCGATGGCAAGCCGACGCTGCCAACCACGATCGGCGAGGAACTGTCGACCAATCCGTTCCTGCGCTGGCATGATCCGGCAATCCGCAAGCATCTCGGCATGGAGAAAGCATCCGACGTCGAAGTGTTCGCCGAGATACGCAAGCGCAAGGATAATTTCTGAGCGCCATTGATGGTCTGGAAACCGTGACCACCTCCGCCGAAATCATCGCAACGCTCGGCCTGAAACCGCATCCGGAAGGCGGCTGGTATGCCGAGACCTTCCGCGATGGCGTGGAGGGTGCGCGCGGCCATTCGACCGCGATTTATTTCCTGCTGGAGCAAGAGCAACTGTCGGCCTGGCACCGCGTCAAGGATGCGGCCGAGGTCTGGCACTTCTATGCCGGCGCCGCGCTGGCGCTGTCGATGCATGAGGAAGACGGCCCGGTGGTCGAGCAGGTGCTCGGCACGGCACTGGCGGCGGGCGAGCGGCCGCAGATCGTCGTGCCGGCAGGCTGGTGGCAGTCGGCACATAGCCTGGGCGAATGGACGCTGGTCGGCTGCACCGTGGCGCCGGGCTTCGATTTCGCGGCCTTCGAGCTGGCCGCACCAGGCTGGAGTCCTAACCCAGCAGGAAACCCATCGTGATCCCCAGTTGGGCGGCGTAATATAGCGCCCAGACCGCGTAGCGCATCCAGGCGCGGTGCGGCGAGATGGCGGACAGCAGGAACTTTTCCGAGGCGAGCAGCCCGTCGGACGCCATGAACAGCACGGCGCCGCCGATAACCCAGACATTGCTCAGGGTGAGTGCTGAAATCCCCATAGCAAGGATTGCCGCGATATAGACGCTGACGGGAAGGCGCAAGGCGGGACCGACGCGGCGCCAGAGCGCAAAAAGCATGGCGAGCGCGAAGACGATCATTGCCACGGCAATCGCCGCACGCCACGGCTCGGCCGAGAGCAGGCCGATCCCACCGCCGGAACGCAGGAACAGCGCGATGTAAAGCCCATGCGCAACGAGAAAACTGGCCAACCCGCCGAGAAAAGCCTTTTCAGCGTCGCGCGACAGGAATGCATCGCCGGTGGCGCTGAGCGCCAGCGCCGCGACGAGCAGCCAGGGACCGCCCTGCAGCGATGCCAGCACGGCAAGCATCGCCACGGCCAGCGTCTTTGCCGCCGAGCGCGCCAGCGTTGGTGACATGTCGATGGTGAAGGCGTAGATCACGGCCGCCACCAGCGAAAACAGCAGCGTCGCATTGGCGTTGGCGTCGATGCCGCCGGGAAACGGCATCACGCCCCGGCCTCGCTCGTTGTCTGCTTGCGTAAGAACAGCGATTTCGCCGCAAGGGCTGCCCCGCCGGTGATCAGCACGCAGGCAGCGAGGATGCGCAAGGACGGCTCGGCGAAACCGGCTGATATCAGCACCAGCGTCGACAGCAGCGGCGCGGCATAGCTCGCCGCGCCCAGCACCTGGATGTTGCCGCGCTTGACGCCGATATCCCAGGCGTAGAAGGCCGCGCCCACCGGCATCAGCCCGAGGCCGAGCACGGCCAGCCACTGGCCGGCGCCGACGGGCAGCACCGTCTCTTCCAGCATGAGATGGCAGATAAGCGAAAGCGCGGCCGTAGCCGCACAGAACCAGGTGACGATGCTTGTAGGCACCGACGGGAAGCGCCGCGACAACAGCGAATAGGACGACCACAGCACGGCGCAGATGCCGGCCATCGCATAGCCGAAGGCATAATGTGCGTCGAAGGCAAGCCCGCCGCCCTTGGTGACGATCAGGAAAGTGCCGGCAAGGCCGAGCAGCGCGCCGACGACATGGTTCCAGGCCAGCCGCTCGCCCGGCATCAGCGCCGACCCGAGCACAATCAGCAGCGGCCATAGATAGGCGATGAGGCTCGCCTCCACCGCCGGCGCGTTGCGCAGCGCGGTGAAGTAGAAGAAATGATAGCCGAACAGGCCGGCAATGCCGATCATCCACACTCGGCGCGGTATCTTCTCGCTCCTGTCGGCGGCCGGCATGAACAGCCGCGCGACGAGCCCGACGCCGGTGCCGATCGTGAAGGTGATCGCCGAGAGCAGGAACGGCGGCACCGCGCCGGAAGCGTCCGTAAGCAGCGCCAGCAGCGCCCACATGGCGACCGCCGAGAAGCCGATCAGTGTTGCGCGCCCCATGTCCGTCTCCGGCGGCGCGCGATCGCGCCTATTCTGTTGCTTCGAACCGCTCCGCGCTGACGGTGAGAGTGCCGATTTTCGTCGTGACCGTGGCGTGGATCGGCGCATATACGCCGGTTTGGCCAAGCGGCGCAAACGTCACCATGATGCGGCTGCGCTTCTTCAAGTAATTCAATGCCTTGCGGTTCTTGCGATAACCCGCCACCGGCTCAAAACCCATCCTGCAAGTGACGGTATCGCCCTTGTAGCCGCGCACCGAGGTCGAGCCCTTCGAATCGTAGGTCAGCGTCAGATTGGCGCGCATCTCGCCGTCGTAGAGTTTCACCGTGCGCCCGCAGACCTCGTCGAGACTATCGGCATGGATCACGGTGGCGGCCATCGGATCGAGCACCGACGCGAGATCGCCGGCGCCCAGCGGTATCCAATTCTTCGGATTGCGCTTCTTCGGCGCCGGCACGACCTTTGTCGCGGTAACAGTGCCATTGGCGAACTGGATATCGATCATCGACGCCTTCTCGCCCGACTTGTAGTCGGCGCGGAACGCCTGCGGCTGCAATCGCTTGCCCAAAATCTTGCCCTTTGATGAGATCGTGCCACGCGTGTCGTCGAACATTGTGGCGAGGCCGGCGCTGGAGACGCTGCCATCGATCGAATAGGTGTCGCCTTGGTAACTGCTGGAAAAGGTTGCCTTCGCCACAGAGAGGCCGAGGATCGACACCGTATACTCGCCCTTGAAGGATTGCGGCGTGGCGGCAGACGTTGCCGTCGGCAGCGCCACGGCAAGCGAGGCAAGGAGAGCATGAGACGAACGAAGCATGGCGGGATCGGTCCTCGATTTTTGACCGGAGATGGCAACTCCGGCCTGGCATGTCCCTGTGCGACCGCTTATAGGCTGAATTCCGGCCTTTATGTGAAAGGCGCCGTCACACCATGCGCAAGCCGGAGCTTGACGCATCGGCGAAATGCAACTAAGGAACGCCAACTTTTCCATAAGGCCGCCTGACCGAAACCGCGCGCCACCCGGCGCGGGCTCAAAGGTTTGGCCAGACCGAGAACTGAAGGTTTAGAACCATGTCCCGCACCTGCGAACTCACTGCCAAGGCAGTCATGTCCGGCAACAATGTGAGCCACGCCAACAATAAGACCAAGCGTCGCTTCCTGCCGAATCTCGTCAATGTGACGCTGATCTCGGAAGCGCTGAACCAGAATGTGCGCCTGCGCATTTCCGCCAACGCGCTGCGTTCGGTCGAGCATCGCGGCGGCCTTGATGCGTTCCTGGCCAAGGCCGACGCCAAGGAGTTGTCGCAGCGCGCCCGCCTGCTGAAGAAGCAGATCGCCAAGAAGCTGGCCGAACAGCCGGCCGCTTAATTTTTCAAGCGGCTGCCTTCCAAGGAGTGTCGTCCGAACTCGGCATGACACCCCGCTGGTTCCATTACCCAGGATAAAAAAATGAGTTTCTTCTCCCGATATCTACCCTTTGTTGCGGCCATGGCGCTTGTCGTCGTGGCGTCGAACATCCTCGTGCAGTTCCCGGTGCAAGGTGCGATCGGCGGCCTGTCGCTGGCCGACATTCTGACCTGGGGCGCCTTCACCTACCCCTTCTCGTTCCTGGTCACCGACCTTGCCAATCGCCGCTACGGCCCGGCCGTGGCGCGCCGGATCGTCTTTGTCGGCTTCATGGCGGCGGTGATCTGCTCGATCCTCATCCCGCCCTTGCTGTTCCACCACGGTCTGATCGAATTCGAGACGGCCGCCGACCGGCTGGTGCGCATTGCGGCGGCTTCCGGCGCCGCGTTCCTGATCGCGCAATTGCTCGACGTGACCGTATTCAACCGGCTGCGCCGGCAGAGCTGGTGGCGCGCGCCGATCGTCGGCACGCTGGTCGGCTCGGTGTTCGACACCGCCGTGTTCTTCACCGTCGCCTTTTCGGCGGCCTTCGCCTTCGCTGGCCCGAACGATGGCTTTGCGCTCGAAACCGCGCCGCTGATGGGCGTGCTGCCGGTCGAGACCATGCGCTGGGTGTCATGGGCGCTCGGCGACCTCGGCGTGAAGCTGATCATCGCCGTGGTGGCGCTGATCCCCTATCGGCTGCTTGCCGCCCGCTGGAGCCAGCCGGCACTGGCGGCATAGGCAGTGATCCCATGGGTCCAGCTCGACACTGCAAAAACGCCTGACGGCGGCCAGGAGCTTCGCCTGAAACGGCGCGGCGCCGAGTTCTCGATCATGCTTGGCTCGAACGAGCTGATGAACAGCCGCCTCAGCGGCTCCGAGGAAGCGCTGGCCAGCCTGACTTGCCAAAGGATTGCCGGCCGTAGCCAGCCGAAAATCCTGATCGGCGGGCTGGGCATGGGCTTCACGCTGCGCGCTGCCCTTGCCGAGCTTGGCGCCGATGCCGGTATCGTTGTTGCCGAGTTGGTGCCCGCCGTCGTGGCGTGGGCGCGCGGCCCGATGGCCTCGGTGTTCGGCGGCTGTCTCGACGATCCGCGTGTGATTGTTCGCGAAGCGGATGTCGGGCAGCTCATGCGATCGGAAGCCTCTGCCTGGGATGCCATTCTGCTCGACGTCGACAACGGGCCGGAAGGAATCGTCCACAAGGCCAACGATGCTCTTTACAGTCTAGCCGGGTTGAACAGCGCGAGAGCAGCGCTCAAGCCCGGCGGCGTGCTGGCGGTCTGGTCGCAGGGACCCGACAGCGGTTTTACCCGCAGGCTCAAGCAGGCAGGCTTCGCGGTCGAGGAAGTCAAGGTCCGCGCCAACGGCAAGCGTGGCGCGCGCCACGTCGTCTGGGTCGCGATCAACGGACTCCGGCCTGCGGCAGCCAGCGCGAAGCTTTAGACTTCTTTTCGGCTTATCGGCCATCCCTCGCCGACCGCCTCTCAATCCTCGTGCAGGACGAATTCCAGGTAGAGGTTGCGTTGCAGCATCGAGTGGTTGTCGTCCGAGATCAGCGACACCATCAGCGCGCCATCGTCGCGGGTCCAGACGTCGAGCCCTTCCATATTGTCGATCTGGTAGGCCATGTCGGCTTCCATCAGCACCGGCCCGTCGGCGACGGCGCCCTTCTCGACGCTTTCACCATAGATGCGCCTCAGCCGCATCTTGACGCCGCCGGCCATCGAGAAGCTGCGCTCCAAAAGCAGAAGGTCGCCGTCCGGCAGGAACGCACCGTCGGTGATGTCGAATTCACCGTTGCGCTTGACGGTGAAGACGCCCTTGTGCGGCCCTTCGATGACAGCCGCATAGATGTTGCCTGATTTGTCGAGGCTCTTTTCCGACACCACGACCAGCCCGCCCTCGTGCTGCCCGTGAGGATTGGCATGGGTGCCTGTCTCAAAGCCGCGATTCCGACGAAGCTCCCAGGCCGGAATCAGGAAGTCCAGTTGCTTCAACGGCGCCTTCATATCGTGCGGATCGAATTTGAACTGGGCGACACGGTGGTTGCGCTCGAAGCCGACCGTGGCAATGCCGTCCTTGACCGCAAGGCCTTCGGCGTCGACCTCCCATTTCTCGTCGATCGGCTGGCCTGATGCGTCGATCATCTGCTGCATGCGGAAATTCTGGATGCCCGACGGGCGCTTGTCGGCATCATGAGTGACCGTGCCGAAGAACCAGAAACCGGTGTCGGCGACGCCGATGAAATCACTGCCGGGCTTGAGGAAGCGAAACGCCGACAGCGCGCCGAAATCGCGTGACGGCGAAGTCATTTCCAGCCCGCCGACGAATTCGAGCGGACCGAACCGCTTTTCGTCACGGCCGATGTGAAACCGGGTTATCGGCCGTGCCGAGATTTCGATCGGCTCGACCGAAACAGGGCCGACTGCGATGGAAGGCGACAAGGCGATGCCGGCAAAGAACAGCGCTGTGGCGGCGAAAAGCGTCTGCCGAAAGCCGCCCCGCAAAAAAATCATCCGGCACGCCGCATGCCGCCGCGTCGCGTGTCCCGCGCGCTTTCCTCGCCAAACAGCGAAGCGAGCTGCTCGGTCATGGCGCCGGCCAGTTCCTCGGCGTCGACGATGGTGACGGCGCGCCTGTAATAGCGGGTGACGTCGTGGCCGATGCCGATGGCCAAGAGCTCGACCGGCGAGCGCGTCTCGATCAGTTCGATGACGGCGCGCAGATGCCGTTCGAGATAGTTGCCCGGATTGACCGACAGTGTCGAATCGTCAACCGGCGCGCCGTCCGAGATCATCATCAGGATCTTGCGCTGCTCAGGCCGGGCGATCAGGCGGTTATGCGCCCACAGCAACGCCTCGCCGTCGATGTTTTCCTTAAGCAGGCCCTCGCGCATCATCAGGCCCAGATTGCGGCGTGCCCGCCGCCACGGATGGTCGGCGGATTTGTAGATGATGTGGCGCAAATCGTTGAGCCGCCCGGGATTCGGCGGCTTGCCTTCCTTCAGCCATTTCTCGCGTGCCTGACCGCCCTTCCAGGCGCGGGTGGTGAAGCCGAGGATCTCGACCGAGACGCCGCAGCGCTCCAGCGTCCGCGCCAGAATGTCGGCGCAGGTGGCGGCGACCGTGATCGGCCGGCCGCGCATCGAGCCCGAATTGTCGAGCACCAGCGTCACCACCGTGTCGCGGAATTTGGTGTCCCGTTCCTGCTTGAAGGACAGCGGCTGCATCGGATCGATGACGACGCGTACCAGCCGCGCCGGATCGAGATAACCCTCTTCGAGATCGAAATCCCAGGACCGGTTCTGCTGCGCCATCAGGCGGCGCTGCAGCCGGTTGGCCAGCCGGCCGACAACGCCCGACAGGTTGGCGAGCTGCTTGTCGAGGAAGGCGCGCAGCCGATCCAGCTCCTCTTCCTCGCACAAATCTTCCGCACCCACCGTCTCGTCGAAGGCGGTGGTGAAGACCTTGTAGTCAATCTCCTTCGACAGATTGGCGAAGGGATTGTCGTTGCGGCGCGCCTCGCCGGGCGTCTCGGCATCGGCGTCGTCATCGTCGGACAGATCGTCGGCGGTGGCATCGGATGCCTCCGTCTCGGCCGACTGCTCGTCGTCGGACGACGCCTCGGTGTCGTCGGACTGCGACTGCTCGGAGCCGGAATCGTCCTCGCCGCCCTCCTCGCTCTGCTCCTCGCCTTGCGGCTGGTTGTCGTCATTGTCCTCGGAGTCTTCGGTCTCCTGGTCGTCGCCGAGCTCCTCGGCCATTTCCATGGAAGCCAGCATCTCGCGCACGACACGGGCGAAGGCCTGCTGGTCGTCGAGCTTTGCCGACAGCCCGTCGAGATCGGCACTGGCCTTCTCCTCGACCCACGGGCGCCAGAGGTCGACCAGCCGCTCGCCGCTCTTCGGGACAGTGCGGCCGGTCAGCTTTTCGCGCACCATCAGGGCCAACGCCTCCTCGATCGGAGCATCCGCCTTGTCCTTGACGTCGATGAGGTTGGCTTTGGCGTATTTGTCCTCGAGCATCGAGCCGATATTGTCGGCCACACCTTGCATGGCGCGGGAGCCGATCGCCTCGACGCGGGCCTGCTCGACCGCATCGTAGATGGCGCGGGCCTGCTTGCCTTCCGGCGCCAGCCTGGTGTGGATGCGCGCGTCGTGGCAGGCGCGCTTCAGCGCCATGGAATCGCCGAGACCGCGGGTGATGGCGATATCGGCCTTCGACGCCTTCTTCGGCAGTTCAGGCAGACGGGCGCGGCTGCCGGCGAGCGCCGGCCGGTCCTTGGCGAAACCGACCTCGAGTTCTTTGTCGCCGGCAATCGCGCGCATGCAGACGGTGACGGCACGCTTGAAGCTGTCGGCTTCAGACCCCGTCTTCGACTTGTTGCGCGTGTTGTCGCCCGGACCCGCCATCGAGAACTCTGTTTAGCCCAGCACCACATTGGCCGCCGATTCCGGCAGATCTTCGCCGAAGGCACGCTGGTAGAACTCGGCCACGAGCGAGCGTTCCAGCTCGTCGCACTTGTTGAGGAAGGTCAGCCGGAACGCCATGCCGATATCACCGAATATCTCGGCATTCTCGGCCCAGGTGATGACCGTGCGCGGGCTCATGACAGTCGAAAGATCGCCGTTGATGAAGGCCGAACGCGTCATGTCGGCGACGCGCACCATCTTGTTGACGATCTCCTTACCCTTGCCGTCGCGGTAGTGCTTGGCCTTGGCCAGCACGATGTTCACCTCATTGTCGTGCGGCAGATAGTTCAGCGTGGTGACGATCGACCAACGGTCCATCTGCGCCTGGTTGATCTGCTGGGTGCCGTGATAAAGGCCGGTGGTATCGCCGAGGCCGACCGTGTTGGCGGTGGAAAACAGCCGGAACGCCGGATGCGGGCGGATAACCCGGCTCTGGTCGAGCAGCGTCAGCCGGCCGGACGATTCCAGCACGCGCTGGATGACGAACATCACGTCCGGACGGCCGGCATCATACTCGTCGAAGCACAGCGCCACATTGTGCTGGTAGGCCCAGGGCAGGATGCCGTCGCGAAACTCGGTGATCTGCAGCCCGTCCTTGACGACGATCGCATCCTTGCCGACGAGATCGATACGGCTGACATGGCTGTCGAGATTGACGCGCACGCACGGCCAGTTGAGACGGGCGGCGACCTGCTCGATATGCGTCGATTTGCCGGTGCCGTGATAGCCCGACACCATGACGCGGCGGTTGTAGGCGAAGCCGGCGAGGATCGCCATCGTCGTGTTCTTGTCGAACAGATAGTCCGGATCGATGTCGGGCACATGCTCGCTCGTCACCGAGTAGGCCGGCACCACCATCTTGGACTCGAAGCCAAATTTCTCCTTCACCGACACCGTGGTGTCGGGCAGGTTGGCGATGTCGCGATCGACCTTGTTCATCACTATCAACGTCTCCACGGGCGAAACGCCTGATTTCGCCGGCAATCTATTTTGTCCGGGGGCGGTCTTAGAGCCTTTTCCAACCTTATGAAAGTTGGAAAACGACACGAACCGTAAGGTCGCTCAGCACAATCCTGCCTGCTTGAGCACGCGATACGCCTGGAGCACATCGCGGAACCGGTCTTCCGAACCTCTGTCGCCGCCATTCGCATCCGGATGGTGGCGTTTCACCAGTTCCTTATAGCGCGCCTTGATATCCTTGCCAGTCGCCTTTGTATCAAGGCCAAGCGTTTCCAGCGCCTTGGCCTCAAGCGGCTTGGCCTTGCGCTCGCGCACCTCGCGCGGATCCTTCGGACCTTTGAACAGGTCGAACGGATCGCGCATGCGGTTGTAGTAGCCGGCGCGGCCGGAACGCTGCTGGGCGAAATCCGGCGAGGAGCGCGTCGAGGCGCCGTTGACGCCCATCTTCCATGTCGGCCGGTGGCCGGTCATCGCTTCCTTCTGGAAGCGGGCGATCTCGGTGTCGGGGACGCCGGAGAAATAATTGAAGCCCTTGTTGTACTCACGCACATGATCGAAGCAGAACTGAAAATATTCGCCCTCTTTCATGCGTCCGACCGGCGCGCGATGGGTGCCGGCCTCCTTGCAACCATCCCACTGGCAAATCGGCGAGCGCGACTTCAGCTCCGCATCCTTCTCCGGGCGGATGCGAATTTTCTCGAAATATTTGGGGTACGCTTTCATCTCACCCATTTATGGGCTGTTCGCCGTTGCGAAACAAGAATTGACATTTTCGCGATGATCGCCCTAACCGCTGAATCGCGGCATAAAGCGGGCGATCGGCGAATTTTGTCGCGGCGGCGGCATAGCGCGTCCTCCTGGACGCGCAAAGAGCACCGATTTTCGGGGGTCATACGCCAGCCATATGTGGTGAAGGGAAATACGAATGTCCATACAGTCAACGATGGAAGGCAAGTTGAAGAAGGCGTTCTCGCCGGAGCGGCTGATCATCATCAATGAAAGCCATCTCCATGCCGGCCATCACCATCAGGACTCCGACCATCACGGCACCTATGACGGCACAGGCGAGACGCATTTCCGCGTTCGCATCGTCTCCTCGACCTTTGCCGGCATGAGCCGCATCGAACGCCACCGCGCGGTCAACGAATTGCTGGCCGACGAGCTGAGGGCCGGTGTTCATGCGCTGGCGATCGAGCCGGCCGCGCCGGACGAAAAGACCAGGTGGTAGGCATCAGCCGAGCGCTGCCTTCAGGAAAATCATCACCGCACGGGTCAAGGCGTCGCCCTCGTCGCCGAAATCGCGATTGATCGACATGTGCGAATAGGCGCTGCCGTCGAACAAAATGACTTCCGTTCCGGTTGCCCGCAGGCGCTCGGCGAAGGCCTGTGAGGCTGCCGCACGACCCGATGCGCGCGAATAGGCGATGAAGGCCGGCGGATGCTTGCGGCTCCCGGCATGGAAGGCTGGCGACAGCGCGCGCCACTGCGCCGGATCGGGAAAGGCCCTGGCATAGGCCCGCGTCATGCCGCCGCTCCTCGCAAGTGCTTCCAAATCATAGGCTCTGGTATCGTTCAGTACCAGCGCCGCAACGCCGGGCAGACCGCCGCGCAGCCCGGTCAACGCAGCGAGATGGCAGCCGGCCGAATGGCCCATGACCGCTATCCGGTTCGGATCGCCGCCGTGTCTGGCGATGTTGGCGCGCACGTAGCGATATGCCTGCTCGACATCGTCGGCCTGGGTGGCGACATCGGCCTTAGGCAGCATCCGATAGTCGATGGAGACGAAGCAGAAGCCATTGTCGAGCAGGAAGTCCGGCTTAACGTTGACGTTGGTGCGGTTGCCGGCCCGCCAGGCACCGCCATGGATAAAAATGACCACAGGCAAGCCGGTTGCGCCATCGCGCGAGTAGATGTCGAGCTTGGCCGGTCCGTAGTCGAACGTTTGCGGAGACGGCGAGCGCCGGCGCGATGACGCTGAAGCGCTGGCAGGCAGCAAAGCCATTGACATCAAAAGCAGGGTTCGCCGATCGATCACCGTCATCTCCAGACAGCCCAGTCGAAAGTGCACGCCGGCGCGGCGAGCGTCCAGTCAAGGATTGGTTAGCCGGGACAAGAAGCTAAATGTCGCCGGCCGGCCTGATCCTCAGCCTTGCGATCCGGTTCTTGTCGCGCTTCATGACGACGAAGCGCTTGCCGTGAAAGGTGAAAGCCTGCTTCTCGTCCGGGATCAATTGCGTCTCGTGGATGACGAGACCGGCAATGGTGGTGGCTTCCTCGTCCGGCAAGTCCCAGTCGAGCGCCCGGTTCAGGTCGCGGATCGGCACGGTGCCGTCGACGACGACGGAGCCGTCGGCTTCCTGCTTGACGCCCTGAATGTCGATATCGTGCTCGTCGGCGATCTCGCCGACGATCTCCTCGATGATATCCTCCAGCGTCACCAGCCCCTCGACCTCGCCATACTCGTCGACGACGATGGCGAAATGCGCCTTGCGACGCAGGAAGGCGTTGAGCTGTTCCTGCAGCGTCGTGGTGTCGGGCACGAACCACGGTTTTGTCGCGATCTTCATCACGTCGATCTGGGAAAAGTCGTTGCCGACATCGTTCAGCGCGCGCAGCAGGTCCTTGGCATGCAGCACGCCGACGATGTTGTCGAGTGAGCCCTTCCACAAGGGCATGCGGGTATGCGGGCTCTGCAGGATCTCGCGCACCACCGCTTCCGGCGGATTGTCGGCGTTGACCGAGCGCATGTTGGTGCGGTGGACCATGACATCGGACACTTCGAGCTCGTCGAGATCGGACAGGCGGCCGATGCGGGCGCGCTCCTCGCGCATCGCCTGGCCGTTGCGCCGAACATCATCGACGGCGCCGCGCGATTCATCATGGTTCGAATGCTGCGGCTCGATGCGCTGCAGTTCATAGCCGAAGGCGGCGAGCAGGCGCGCGCGAAAGGCGAAAGCCAGCAGGCCGAGCCCGGCTAGGACAGCAGCGACAATCCAGCCGGTCTCGTTCATCCCGGGCGGCTTTTCTGCTGACCCGGGCGGCTTTGCTGACCCGGGCGGCTTTGCTGACCCGGATGGTTCTCCCTTAGAAACGACAGCACCTCCGATGCCGGCACGTCCCTGGCGATGAACGCCTGGCCGATGCCGCGCGTCAGGATGAAGGTCAGCGCGCCGCGCGACACCTTCTTGTCCTGGGTGATGAAGGCAAGCAGCGCCTCGGCATCAGGCAATTCGCCCGGAATATCGGCCATGCGCCAAGGCAGGCCGACGGCGCGAAGATGCGTCTCGACGCGCGCCGCATCGTCGGGACTTGCCAGATTGAGGCGTGACGAAAAGCGACAAGCCAGCGCCATGCCGATGGCGACCCCCTCACCGTGGACGAGACGGGCGCTGTCATAGCGGGTGGCGGCCTCCAGCGCGTGACCGAACGTGTGGCCGAGATTGAGCAACGCGCGGTCGCCGGTCTCGAACTCGTCGCGGGCGACGACATCGGCCTTGGCGCGGCAGGCTTCGGCGATGGCTTCGGCCCGCTCCGGGCCGCCGGCAAACACTTTGCCCCAGTTTTCCTCCAGCCAGGCGAAGAAGCCAGGGCGATCGATGAGCCCGTATTTGGCGAGTTCGGCATAACCGGCCCTAAATTCCCGGATC
>NZ_RZTA01000052.1:0-38756 GCF_004023115.1 Mesorhizobium sp. M6A.T.Cr.TU.017.01.1.1 | reverse complement strand
GGCAATCGACCAGGCGGGCATCGACACGCTGCCGGTCAAGCGCCGCTATATCCGTGTCGTCAAGCCGGTTCGCATCGAGAACGGTGCCTCTTGGGCGGAGTTCAGGCCTTATGACGGCACGCGCTTCGAGATCGAGATCGATTTCGAAAGCCCGGCGATCGGGCGTCAGCTCTTCGCATCCGACATGAACGCCGACATTTTTCGCCGCGATATCGCGCGGGCCCGTACCTTCGGTTTCATGAAGGATGTCGAGCGGCTGTGGGCAGCCGGCTATGCGCTTGGCTCCTCGCTGGAAAACTCTCTGGTGATCGGCGACGACAATCGCGTGATCAATATGGGAGGCTTGCGCTATCCCAACGAGTTCGTGCGCCACAAGACGATGGACGCCATGGGCGATCTGGCGCTGGCCGGCGCCCGGTTCATTGGCTGTTTCCGTTCGTATCGCGGCGGCCACAGGCTGAACGCGGCAGCGTTGCGCCGCCTTTTGTCGGACCGTTCGGCGTTCGAGATCGTCGAGACGACACGCCGCGAGCGCGGTCGTGCGGCCGATATGAGCGCCGTCTATGCGCCCGTTTACGCGCCCTGGATGATCTGATTCTTAACGTTTTTCGGGTTTTATAGCCGCCGGCCTGTGTTGCATGAATGCATCATTGGCCGGCGAAATCATGTAAGTGCGCGGGCCGCGCCAAGCCGCCACAAAAATGTGCGATTGGCCGGGGATAGCGTTGCCGGGCACGGCGGTTATGGTTTATGGCTGCTGCCCCAGAGCGAATGACGACTGAAATGACGCCGAAAGGGCGGAATCCAATCATGTTTTTCAAGCGAATTGGTCAATCGAAAGCGCCGCATCGGTCTGTTTTCCTGGCGCTTTCGGTGGTTGTTCCATCGCTGTTCCTGTCGGCCTGCATGTCGTCCGAGAAGGATGTCGACCTGTCGACCTATGTCGAGCAGACCGAGCCGGCCGACGTTCTCTACAATCAGGGCCTCGCCAACCTTAATGCCGGGCGCCTGCAGGAGGCGAGCCGCAAATTCAGTGCGGTCGACCGCCAGCATCCCTATTCGGAATATGCCCGCAAATCGATGGTGATGGGCGCCTTTGCCGACTATCGCCAAGGCAACTACAGCGAGGCGATCGGTTCGGCCAAGCGCTATCTCACGCTCTATCCCTCGACCGACGACGCCGCCTATGCCCAGTACATCATCGGGCTGAGCTACTACCGGCAAATCAGGGACGTCACCCAGGACCAGAAGGAAGCGCGTCAGACCGTGCAGACGATGCAGGATCTGGTGACGCGCTGGCCCGATTCCGAGTATGTCGATGACGCCAAGGAAAAGATCCGCTTCGCCAACGACCAGCTCGCCGGCAAGGAGATGCAGATCGGCCGCTACTATCTCGAGCGCCGTGAATATATCGCCGCCGTCAAGCGGTTCCGCAACGTGGTGGAGACCTATTCCAACACGCGCCATGTCGAGGAGGCGCTCGCGCGCCTTACCGAAAGCTACTATGCGATGGGGCTGACATCGGAGGCGCAGACTGCCGCGGCTGTGCTCGGCACCAACTATCCCGACAGCGTGTGGTACAAGGATTCCTACAAGCTCCTGCAGAGTGGTGGGCTCGAGCCGCGCGAGAATGCCGGGTCGTGGATCGCCAAGGCCGGGAAGCTGATCACCGGCGCCTGAGCGGCGCGTCACCATGCTTTCCAGACTGTCGATCCGCGATATCGTTCTGATCGAGAAGCTGGACATCGACTTCTCGTCCGGCCTTTCGGTGCTGACCGGCGAAACCGGCGCTGGAAAATCCATCCTGCTCGACGCGCTGTCGCTGGCGCTTGGCGCCCGCGGTGACGCTTCGCTGGTGCGGCATGGCGCGGCACAGGGCCAGGTCATCGCCGTGTTCGACGTGCCGCGCAACCATCCTGCCCGCATGCTGCTTGCCGACAACGCTATCGAGGACGATGGCGACATCATCCTGCGCCGCGTGCAGACGGCAGACGGCCGTACCCGCGTCTTCGTCAACGACCAGCCTTCGAGCGTGACGCTGATGCGCGACGTCGGTCACGCGCTGGTCGAGATCCACGGCCAGCATGACGAGCGTGCCCTAGTCGATCCCGGTGCCCATCGCGAATTGCTGGACAGTTTTGGCGGCCATCTCGGCGCGGCCCGGGCGACCGGCGAGGCATGGCGGCACTGGCGGGCCTGCGAGCAGGAATTTTCGCGACACCGCGCCAAGGTGGAAGCGGCGGCCCGCGAGGCCGACTATCTACGCGCCGCGGTCGCCGAATTGACGAAGCTCGATCCCCAGCCCGGCGAGGAAGCCGACCTAGCCGAATTGCGCGCCTCGATGATGCGGGCGGAAAAGATCGCATCGGAAATCCACGACGCACAGGATGTGCTCTCGGGCCCGTCCTCGCCCCTGCCGCAACTCGCCAGCCTGTTGCGGCGACTGCAGCGCAAGGTGACCGAGGCGCCCGGCTTGCTCGAAGACGTGGTCAAATCGCTCGATGAGGCGATGCTGTCGCTCGACGCGGCACAGTCGGGGGTCGAAGCGGCACTTCGCGCCACCGAATACGATCCGCGGAGGCTGGAGCAGGCCGAAGAGCGGCTGTTTTCGCTGCGTGCCGCCTCACGCAAGCACAGTGTGGCGGTCGACGATCTGGCGCAACTGCGTGACACGATGGCGGCCGATCTCGCCGACCTCGACGCCGGCGAGGAGCGCCTGCATGGTCTGGAGAAGCAAGCCGCCGCCGCCCGCGAGACCTACGACATTTCCGCGGCACAGCTTTCGTCGCTTCGCCATGCGGCGGCGGTCGGATTGACCAAGGCGGTGATGGCCGAACTGCCGGCACTCAAGCTCGAACGGGCCGCCTTCATCGTCGAGATGGCAAGTGAGGCCGAGAGCCGCATGGAAGACGGCATCGATCAGGTCGAGTTCTGGGTGCGCACCAATCCCGGCACAAGGCCGGGGCCGATGATGAAGGTCGCTTCCGGTGGCGAACTTTCACGGTTCCTGTTGGCGCTGAAGGTGGCGCTGGCCGACCGTGGCTCGGCGCCGACCCTGGTCTTCGATGAAATCGACACTGGGGTTGGCGGCGCGGTTGCGGACGCTATAGGCCAAAGGCTGGCGCGATTGTCGAAGCGCGTGCAGGTGCTTTCGGTGACCCACGCGCCGCAAGTGGCGGCGCGTGCGGCGACGCATTTCCTGATCTCCAAATCCGGCAGCGCCGACCGGGTTGCGACCGGTATCGCCGAGATGGACCGGGCAGCGCGTCAGGAAGAGATCGCGCGGATGCTGGCTGGAGCGACGATCACCGACGAGGCACGCGCGGCGGCCGAGCGTCTGCTGCGGGAGAACACCGCAGCATAGCGGAACTCACGCTCGGCGTTATGGATCGAGTCAGGATGTGGCTCCATGCTGCTGTTCCGGAATGATTTTCTCACGATCTGGCTCCCTTGCGGGAAAATCCTGATCTATTGTGGCGCCACCGCTGCAGCGCCGCGCGTCCTTTCGGGAGCAAAGGACTCTGTAGCAATTGATTTTGCACAGGATCCTTTCTGAAGATCGCTTCGGTCTCCTGGGGGTGTGCGTCGAGGAGCAGTGCATGTCCGAAAAACCTGTCGATTCGCTTGGTGAAAGCGAGGCAGCAAGCGAGCTGAAGCGGCTGGCGGAGGAAATCGCCGGCCATGATCAGCGCTATCATGCCGAAGATGCGCCGACGATTTCGGACGCCGCCTACGACGCGCTGCGGCGGCGCAATCTCGCCATCGAGCAGCGTTTTCCCCATCTTGTGCGCGATGATTCGCCGTCACGGAAAGTCGGGGCGGCGGTCTCGGAAAAATTCGGCAAGATCGTCCATGCCATTCCTATGCTGTCGCTCGACAACGCTTTTGCCGATGCGGACGTGATCGATTTCGTCGGCCGCATTCGCCGCTTCTTGCGGCTCGGCGCCGACGCGCCGTTGGCCATGACGGCCGAGCCGAAGATCGACGGCCTGTCGCTGTCGCTGCGCTACGAGGCGGGACGGCTGGTGACGGCAGCAACGCGTGGCAACGGCCAGGTCGGCGAGGATGTGACAGCCAACGCCCGCACCATCGCTGAGATTCCCAATGTGCTTTCGGGGGATTTTCCCGAAGTATTGGAAGTGCGCGGCGAGGTCTATATGCGCCTCACTGATTTCGCCGAGCTCAATCGCCGCAATGCCGAGGCCGGAAAGCAGGTTTTTGCCAATCCGCGCAACTCGGCGGCAGGCTCCTTGCGCCAGCTCGACACCTCGATCACCGCCAGCCGGCCGCTGCGGTTTTTCGCCTATGCCTGGGGCGCGGTGAACGCCATGCCCGCCGACACGCAGATGGGCATGGTGGCAGCGTTCGAGCGCTTTGGCTTCAGGGTCAACCCGCTGATGAAGCTGTTCGATAGTGTCGAAGGGCTGCTCGAACAATACCGGCTGATCGAATCCAACCGGGCGACGCTTGGCTACGACATCGACGGCGTCGTCTACAAGGTGAACAGCCTTGAGCTGCAGCAGCGGCTGGGCTTCGTGTCACGCTCGCCACGCTGGGCGATCGCGCACAAATTCCCCGCCGAGAAGGCGACGACGATCCTGACCGGCATAGACATCCAGGTCGGCCGCACCGGCGCGCTGACGCCGGTGGCGCGGCTTGTGCCGGTGACGGTCGGCGGCGTCGTGGTGACCAACGCGACGCTGCACAATGAGGACTACATCAAGGGCATCGGCAATAGCGGCCAGCCGATCCGCGAAGGCCGTGACATTCGCATCGGCGACACGGTGAGCATCCAGCGTGCTGGCGATGTCATTCCGCAGGTCATCGACGTGGTCATGGAAAAGCGGCCGCCCGACAGCATGCCATATGCATTCCCAGTGCTTTGCCCGGCCTGCGGCAGCCACGCCGTGCGCGAGGAGGGTGAAGCGGTCAGGCGCTGCACAGGCGGTTTGATCTGCCCCGCGCAAGCGGTGGAGCGTCTGCGCCATTTCGTGTCCCGAGGCGCTTTTGATATCGAGGGGCTGGGCGAGAAGCAGATTGAGTTCTTCTTCCATGCCGAGGATCCGTCGCTGCGCATCTATTCGCCGGCCGACATCTTCACGCTGAAAGCACGGCAGGCAGCATCGCTGACCAAGCTCGAGAATGTCGACGGTTTCGGCGCGACCTCGGTGCGCAAGCTGTTCGCGGCAATCGACGACCGGCGGCAGGTCGAGTTCTCGCGCTTCCTCTATGCGCTCGGCATCCGCCACATCGGCGAGACCAACGCCAAGCGGCTGGCCCGCCATTTTCTTTCCTTTGCCGCTTTCCGCGAAACCGGGCAAAGCGCCGTCATGCCGGCCGGCAAGGGCGACCCGGGCAACGCCGCCTGGCAGGAGTTGAACGGCATCAACGGCATCGGCTCGATCGTGGCCGAAGCGGTGGTCGACTTCTTCGCTGAAGACCATAACCGGCAGGCGCTCGACGCATTGCTGGCGGAAGTAACAGTGCTCGACGAGGAGCCGGTCGGTGGCGTGTCGTCGCCGGTCTCCGGCAAGACGGTGGTCTTCACCGGCGCATTGGAGAAAATGTCGCGCGACGAGGCCAAGGCAATGGCCGAAAAGCTCGGCGCCAAGGTCGCCGGCTCGGTGTCGAAGAAGACCGATCTCGTCGTTGCCGGACCAGGTGCCGGCTCCAAGCTCAAGCTCGCCACCGAGCTCGGCATCGAAGTGATCGACGAGGATGCGTGGTTCGTGCGGATCGGCAAGGCGTGACGGTGGCATTTAGCGGTTTCGGCCAAAAGGCCCTTCCTTTCCTCAAGGCGCTCAATTTTCATCAGCGCCGGGAGTGGTTTGTCGAAAACCGCGACCTTTTCGAAAGCGAGTTGCGCGATCCTTTCGGCGATCTGGTCGAAACGCTCTCCGAGCGCTTCGCTGTAGTGGGGCTGGGGTTGCGCGGCGATCGCAAGAAGTCGCTGTTCCGGATCAATCGCGACGTGCGTTTCGCTAAGGATAAACGACCCTATAACCGGCATCTGTCGGCAATTCTTTCGCCTGACGGCACCAAGATGGAACAGGGCGTGTTGTTCGTCTATATCGGGCTTGAGCGCTGCTTTGCCGCCGTTGCCTGGTGGCAACCCGGGCCGGCGCTTTTGCTGGCGATGCGCCAAGCCATCGGGACACGGCCGGGTGAATTCCGAGCGCTGATCAAGGCATTGAAGCAAAACCGTCTCGAACTTGATCCGGAAGGCTGCATGAAGCGCACACCGCGTGGCTTCGAGCATGTCACCGACATCGACCTCGTGGCCGCCATCCGCAATCGGCATTTCGTCGTCCGGCACGAGATCGACCCTGCGGGAATCCACAGTGCGGCATTGGCCGACGAGCTCGTCGATTTCACCATGCGCGCCAAGCCGCTGCTCGACTGGGGCAGGGCGATCGAAGGCAAGGTCCCGGTGAACCAAGCTCCGGACCGATGATGCAGGCCTGAACGTGCAAAATGGCTGCGCGATCATTTCCGCTGATCGTTTGGCTCAAGCGAATTGGTGTGACAAGGCAGGCGGCTCTCCCTACATACGGCCTTTCTCCAAAGAATGGTTCCCCAGGAGCGACGGATGTCGGCGGAAGCAATCTCCGAAAACGGTGCGAAAAGCGATTTCTGGCAAGGCGTGCGGCTCTCGATGCCCGTCGTGGTGGCGGCGGCGCCGTTCGGGCTGCTGTTCGGTGCGCTTGCCGTCGACAATGGTTTTTCGGTGCTTGAAGCCGTCCTGATGAGCGCCATGGTCTACGGCGGCGCCAGCCAGATGGTGGGTATCGAATTGTTCGGGCAGCATGTCGCGCCATGGCTGATCGTGCTGTCGATCTTCGCCGTGAATTTCCGCCATGTGCTTTATTCCGCCGGTATCGGCCGGCGCATCGCGCACTGGCCGCTGATCCAGCAAGCGGTAGGCTATTTCCTGCTCACCGATCCGCAGTTCGCGGTGGCTGAGCATAAGGCGGAAGCCGGCGAGACGGTCGGCTTCGCCTGGTACATGGGGCTTGGACTGCCGGTCTATGTGTTCTGGGTAACCGAAAGCGCGCTCGGCGCGATGTTCGGCAAGCTCATTCCCGATACGCATGTGCTGGGCATCGATTTCCTGCTGCCGATCTATTTTCTCGGACTGGTCATGAGCTTTCGCAAACGGCCGCTGTGGCTGCCGGTGGTCGTCGCAAGTGCTGCTGCCTCCATCATCGCCTACAAGACGGTGGGCTCACCCTGGCACGTCTCCATTGGCGCCGTGGCCGGCGTGCTGCTCGCGGTCATCCTGCCGCCGCATCACAGTGGTGTCGAGGCGCGGCCATGAGCACGACCTTGTGGATCATCATCGCCGGTGCGATCGCCACCTATCTCACCCGCATCGGCGGACATCTGGTGATCTCGCGCTTCGAAAATATCCATCCGCGCGTCGAGGCCGGGCTGAATGCGGTGCCGGCGGCGGTGCTGACCACTCTGGTCGCGCCGGCAGCGCTGAGCGCCGGGCCGACGGAATGGGCGGCATTGATCGTCGCCGGGCTGGTCTCGCTGCGCGGCGGGCTTATGGCGATGTTTTTGGCCGGTGCCGCCGTGCTGATCCTCGCCCGGCAGTTCGTCGGGTGACTGGACCGACTGAGTAGGCCGGTCCTACTTGCGCACGATGTCGGAGATCGCGGGGTCGAATCGACCTCCTGCAAAGAGCGTGCGCATCGTCTCTTCCGGATCGAAACCAAACGTTTCGGCGGCCGTCACCGCAATCAGAGCGTCGAGGTCGAGTGTCGGTGCAAGGTCGCGTCCTTGGTGGAGCGCACTGGTCGATAGCCCCGGCCAGTCGGCCAGCACCCGCCCGCCATTCACCGCCCCGCCAGCGAGAATCGCGGCCGATGCCGTACCGTGGTCGGTGCCGCCAGTGCCGTTGACGGCGGCAGTGCGGCCGAACTCAGTGGCGGCCAGCACGGTCGTATCGTTCCAATCGTCGCCGAGCCCAACGTGCAACGCATCAATGAGCGCGTCGAGCGCTCTGAGCTGATTGGCTAGCCTGCCTTGCTGGCCGCTATGCGTGTCCCAGCCGCTGGTTTCGATCATGGCAACGCGCGGTCCGTCGGCCTTGGAGAGGAAGCCCGCAGCGGTGCGGCCGACGCTCGCCGCGTCCTTGCGCTGCGCATTCACTGCGCCAAGCGCTCGTGTCTCCATCGCGCTGCTCCACAGCGCATGCAGCTGTTCGTCGGCGTCATAGAGCTTGCCGACGCGCATCATCAGGTCGTCCGGCGCCTCTGGCAGAGCGGATGGCGCATAGGAGGTGACGTCCGCCTGGCCTCGTAGCGCCAGCGGGATGGTCGGTGCAAAAGCGATCGCTTCGCCGCGAGACTTAGGCAGCATGCCGACCAGCCGGTTTAGCCAACCGTCCTTGCGTTCATAGGGCGAGGTGCCGCCGCTTTCGAGCACGTTTTGACCGTCGAAATGCGAGCGCTCGCGATAGGGCGAAGCGACCGCGTGGACGAACAGTGCCTGCTTGTCCTGATGCAGCTTGCGAAGCCCGGTGAGCGAAGGATGCAGGCCAAACGTGCCGTCGAGCTTTATCGGATTGTCGATTGCCAATGGGCCGCGCAGTGTGCGGTAGGCGGGCTCGGCATAGGGAATGATCGTGTTCAACCCGTCCGCGGCGCCGCGCTGGATGATGAAAACGAAGCGGCGATCGGTTTCCACATTGGCGAAGACGATGCGCGGCGCAATCAGCATCGAGCCGAGGCCGGCGCCGGCGAGAGTGAGGAATTGACGGCGTTTCATGTTGGTCATCTCCTCTGGAAATCATCTTCGTTGGAAGTCGGGCGACACGAGCAGCAGCGCGATGCCGGTGCGCCGGCTCTCGGCGCGGTCGATCTCGGCTACCGTCAGTTCGCTGAGTGAGCCGGCAAAGAGTTTTCGCGCGAGATCTCGCGGATCGATGTCGCCACTCTGCGCGGCGAGGCGCTGCGCCGCCTCGACCCGGCGCACCAGTGCGTCGGGCGCGGCCCAGCTCCCGGCAACGTCATCATAGCCAGCCGGCGAACGCGGCCGCCACACCGGTTGGCCGATCTGGTTGAGCAGTTGCGCCAGGCGCGGCTTGCCGATGTCGCTGCGGCCCAGGCCGCGCAGCGCCGAGATCGTCCATTCCCACGGCGTCTTGAACTTGGCCGCCGCCGGCTGCCAAGCTTCTGGACTGTCGATGAGCGCGCGGTAGACGGCGACGAGATCGCCCTTCGACCGGCGAAAGGCTTCGGCGAGCCGCGTCACGACCGCTGCCGGCGGCTCGTCGGCGATGAAGTGGCGCGCCAGCTTGGTCGCGATGTGCGTTGCGGTCGCTTCGGCCGCCGCGAGGTCGCTCAGCACGGCAAGCGCCTGTTTCTCACCGCTCTGGTGGTAGGTCTTGCCCATGATCGTGCGTTCGCCTGGCTCATGCAGCCCAGGTCGAAAGGTGAAGGCGCCAGCCTGGCCTCGCTCTTGAGCGCGCCCGGTGCTGAAACCGGTCAGGGCCAGCGCGAATTCGGTCACGTCGGTCTGGCTGTAGCCGGAGCGCACGCCGAGTGTGTGCAGTTCCATGATTTCGCGGGCCAGGTTCTCGTTGATGCCGGGCTTGCGCTTGGCGATGCGTTTTGCGGCGCGGCTGGCAAATCTTGAGTTGGGACCGATCGAGCGCACCTGGTCGAGATAGAACAGCATCGCCGGGTGGCGCTCGGCGGCGAGCAGCATATCCTCGAAGTGGCCGAGCACATGCGGGCGGATCGCCTCGCGCTCGAAGGCGCCGGCGATCAGGGTCACCTGCGGTTTCTCCGCCGAGATGGCGAAATGGTTCGACCAGAAATGCACGAGCCGTTCGACGAAGGGGGTCGATGTTTCGAGCGCCGCGCGTGCTCGCGTGTCGACCTCGTCGCGATAAAGCGCTTGAGCCTTCTGGCGCGCCGTCTTGCGGGCGGCCATCTTTGCGGCCCGGTCGGCGTCTTTGGCCTCGAGCATCGCCTCGGCATAGCCGGCACCGAGTGTGGCCGAGTCCTGCGCACCGGAAAAGACGGCTGGGTTTGCGTCGTAGTTTTCGAACTGCGCTACCAACCAGGATTTCGGGTCGGCAGGCGCCTCGTCGTCGGGCCGGGCGCCCAGGCCGAAGCGGTTGAGCGCAACCGCGACCTCGCTTGGACGTGCCAATCGTGCCTCCGTCAGCATTGCTTTTCAGAGGCTTCAACGCGGCGGTGACCGGAATCCGTCGCTATTTCCGGCTCTATTTTTCGTGCGCTCGGCGCAGCATGTTGGTGCGGCCGCGCAGGCCGTCGACAAGCCGAGCCCTGTCGGCTGGCGTCAATCCCGTCGCGAAGGTCACGATTGCCTGTTCGAGCCGGCCGCGTAGCGCCATATCGGCTTGCCGGACCGAGGCGAGCGTCGCATTGATCGCCGCTGCGTCGATCGGCTCAGCCTCGATCAGGCGCGCGACCTCCTCGCGGCCGGCCCGAGCTGCTTCGATGTCGGCAGCCGACTGGCGCCGCGCCTCGGCGAGCGCCTGGCGGAACGCCTTGCGCTGTTCGGGCGACAGGCCGGCTGCGGCGAAGCGCAGGCCGCGCTGGTCGCCCGCCCCGTCGCGCTGCCCCTCCTGCGCCTGCCACATGTAGCCAGCTCCGGCAGCGGCGCCGAGCACGAAGATGTTGAGCGCCAGCGAGACGGCAAGCAGGATCCTGATGCTGCGTTCGCTCATTGCACATCCCCTTGCATGTCGCCGAATGCGGTCAGCGCATAGGCGTCACCATCGTCAGGGGCGCTGTTGAGCGACAACAGCACGGCGACTGTCAGCACACCGGCTAGTGCGCCCGCCAGTCCGATGCCGGCCAACCCGGCACACTGCCAGATGAGCCGTGTGCGGCGCCACAGCGCAGACGGCGCCGTGGCAATGATCCTTCGCGCGTGCGCGCCGTCCGGAGCTGCGACGCGATGGCGCGACAGCAGATCGTCGAGCTCCGCCGCCGGTGCAAGTGCGACTTCGGCTTGAGTCGGGTAGGCGGCGATGAAGTCCAGCGCCGCCGCCCGCTCGTTTTCAGGCCAGCGCTGCGGCGACCCGCCATAGGCGGCAACGAGCGCGGAAAACCTCTCTGGAGTCATGTCATTTCGTCCCTGTCTCGTCCGAGCCTGGAGCGCAACTGCCGCCGCGCCCGCGACAAGAGGCTTTCCAATGCTTCAATGCTGATTCCCATGACCTCTGCGGCATCGCCGTTCGAAAGCTCCTGATAATACTGCAGCACGATCGCCTCGCGCTGGCGCTCCGGCAGCTCGGCCAGAGCGCGCCGCACCTGGTGCTGATCGTCGGCCGCGAGCATATCCGCTTCCGCGCCCGGTCGTTCATCGGGGCGATCGGGAAGTTCCGCCACCGGCGTCTCCCGCCGCCTGCGCAGCCGGTCGTAGCAGAGATTGAGTGCGACGCGATGCAGCCAGGTGTCGAACTTCGCCTCGCCGGCGCGCCAGCCCGGAGCCGCCCGCCAGATGCGCAAGAAGGTCTCCTGCGCGATGTCCTCTGCCTCGCCGCGGTCGCCCAGCATTCGCGTGGCGAGACGGATCAGCCGCGGCAGCTTGCGCTCGACCATGGCTTCCACCGCAGCCGCATTGTTTTGCGCGATCAGCGCCAGCAGCCGCTCGTCGGTCTCGCCCACGCTTTGCCTTCTCGTTCCACCACGCCAGACCTTCTGCTGACACGACCGTCATCCTGCACCCGCTATGTGTCTTCAACGGGTTTCAATGCGAAATCCGTCGGCGACCCGTGCTTGGGGGACAGACATGGCCCCAGTCTGGTGGCACACCATTGGCGCGACATCGAGAGCCAGATGTCCGTTTAGGGGGCGATAGCTGACCCCACCACCTTTCCGAAAATCAGATCTTCTGGTCGTGCGGCAGCGGTGCGGTTGCCTTTTCCAGCCAGGCCAGCGTCTCGCCATCGAGCATCGGTCCGATCTCGGCCAGCACGCGTGCGTGGTATTGGTCGAGCCAGTGCAGCTCGTCACGCGTCAACAGGTCGGTGCGCACCAGCCTGGTGTCGATCGGAGCCAGCGTCAGCGTTTCGAAGCCGTGCATGGTGATGTCGCCGCCCTCTATCGGTTCGGCCGGCGTCACCAGGATGAGATTCTCGATGCGGATGCCGTAAGAGCCTTCCTTGTAGTAGCCCGGCTCGTTGGAGAGGATCATGCCCGCCAGCAGCTTCTCAGTGCCGGTCTTGGCGATGCGTTGCGGGCCTTCGTGAACGGCCAGATAGGAGCCGACGCCGTGGCCGGTGCCGTGGGCGAAATCGCAGCCATGTCTCCACAGGGCAAGACGCGCCACGGCATCGATTTCGGAGCCGCGCGTGCCCGGGGGAAAGCGCAGCATGGAAATGCCGATCATGCCCTTCAGCACCAGCGTGAAGCGTTCGCGCATTTCCTCGGTCGGCTTGCCGATCGGCACAGTGCGGGTGATGTCGGTGGTGCCGTCCTGATACTGCCCGCCGGAATCGAGCAGGAACAGCTCGCCAGACTGAAGCTTTCGGCTGGTGGCGCGGGAAACGCGGTAGTGCATGATGGCGCCGTTCGGACCGGCGCCCGAGATCGTGTCGAAGGACACGTCGCGCAACAGCATCTGCGTTTCCTCGCCGGTGCTGCGGCGGCACTCCTCGAGCTTGGTGACGACGGCGATTTCGTCGAGCTTGCCGGGTTTCTGGCGGTCGAGCCAGCAGAGCAGCTTGGCCACGGCGGCGCCATCGCGGCGATGCGCGGCGCGGGCGCCGTTGATCTCGGCCTGGTTTTTCGTGGCGCGTGGAATGCGGGCTGGATCGGGCGCCGATATGACGGTGCCGCCATTGTCCTCGACCAGCATGCTGAGCTTCTCCGCCGCCAGCACCGGGTCCAGCGCGATTTTTGCACCGCCCTTGGCCAGAGCCGCGATCGCCGCTTCGAAGTCACGGGGTTCGTGCAGTTCAGCAAGCTGCGTCAGATAAGCTGCGACGGTGCGCGAAAACTTGCGCTGGTCCATGAAAAGCTGGTGCGACCCGTCGGCGGCGAGCACAGCGAAGCCGAGCGCCAGCGGCGTATGCGGCACGTCGCCGCCGCGGATGTCGAAGGCCCAGGCGATGGAGGACGGGTCGGTCAGCACGGCATGGGTGGCGCCATCCTTGCCGATGGCCGACGCCAGCCGCGCCAGCTTGTCCTTGGCCAGTTCGCCGGCAAAGGCGATCGGATGGAGCTCGACCGGCGCCAACGGTGGTTCGGGCTGGTCCTTCCAGATGGCGTCGATTGGATTCTTCTCGAGCGGCACCAAAACCGCCCCCGATTTTTCGGCCGAAGCTTTCAGCGCTTTCACGTCGCCGATCGTCTGCAGCCACGGATCGAAGCCAAGCCGCACGCCCTTGCCGAGATTGTCCTTGATCCAGGTGGCGGGCGGATTGTCGACCAGGCTTTCGATCGAGAAGATGTCGAGATCGACTTCCTGGCGCACCTGCAGCGTATAGCGTCCGTCGACGAACATGACGGCGCGGCCGCCGAGCACGATGGTGATGCCGGCCGAGCCGCTGAAGCCGGTCAGCCATTTCAGCCGTGCCGAGCGGTCGGCGACATATTCGCCCTGATGCTCATCGGCACGCGGCACGATGAAGCCATCCAGGTCGTTGGCCGCCAGCCATTGACGCAGCAGCGCCACCCGCGGCTTGCCGACGGCTGGGTCGCCGGCGGAATCAAAAGTCTGGAACATGACGGGGCTCTCCTCGGATGCTGGCGCGACCGTAGCGCATGACCCCGAAAATCGGAATCGACTTTTGCTGGGCTGATCTTCGGTTCGGAGAAAATCAGCGCAAGATCAAAGTGCTACAGCATCAGCCGCCTGACAACCGACGGGATTTGGTCCAGCAGCATCGCTTTTGCGCATAGACGCCATGCAGAATCAGCGATTTTCAAATAGGTCAGCAGAGCTTACCTTTTTGGAGTGGAGGAACGACTCTTATTGCACTGCAAAGGAGACCATCATGTCCACGATTTCAGCCAGACGCGGATTTTTCCGAAGCGCCATGAACGCTCTCATCGAAGCGCGCCAGCGCGAAGCGAGCCGCTATGTGAGCGGCGTTCTGCTTGGCTTTGACGACGAAACGCTGAAAGCGCACGGCTACGATCGCGAAGAGCTGAGGAAGGCGGCAAGATCGCCCTACGTCTGAGCGACTTGCCGCTTGCGTTTGAAGGCGCTGCGCGTCACCGCTTGAGGTGGATCGTCACCCAGCCCTCGCGGTGCAACGTCCTGACATGGCGGAACCGCTGGCCGACATAGGCCGAGATCACTGCGTCGCGCTGCCGGTCGAGGATGCCTGATAGCACGATCGAGCCGCCCAAGGTGACATGCCCGGCCATTTCGGGCGCCAGCCGCATCAGCGGCCGCGCCAGTATGTTGGCGACGATGAGGTCGAAGGGGCCGCGCGCGGCAAAGATCGGGTGGTGGAAGCCCGGAGCCGTCACCGCTTCGACGAGCGCTTTGACATGGTTGAGCCGCGCATTGGCGGCGGCGACCTTTATGGCGACAGGGTCGATGTCGGTCGCCAGCACCGGGATGTGGGCGAGCTTGGCTACCGCGATCGCCAGCACGGCACTGCCGGTGCCGAGGTCGAGCGCATTGCGTGGGCGCTCGCGCCGCACGACCTGTTCCAGCATTTCAAGGCAACCGGCGGTGGTGCCGTGATGGCCGGTGCCGAAGGCGAGGCCCGCTTCGATCTCGATGGCGAGCTCGCCGCTGTGGCGCTTCCTGCGGTCATGCGCGCCATGGACGAAGAAACGGCCAGCGCGCACCGGCTTCAGTCCCTCCAGCGAACGCGTTACCCAGTCGATATCAGGCACGGGCTCGCGCGCAATCGGCCTCGACAGGGCAAGCCCGGCAAGAATCTCTTCCACACGCGCCTCGACGGCATCGACATCGCCGTCGGCATAGAGCGACACTTCGTGGATGTCGCGATCCTCATCGACTTCGAGGATGGCAATCGGCAGACCCTCGTCCTCGAAGGCCGTCTCGAACGCCGCGAAGATACGGTCGGCCTCGATCTTTCCAGTGGTGAAATAAAGCCGCGTTTGGGTCATCAAACGATGTTTTTGTTTGAGCATGATCTTTTCCGAAAACCGGTCTCACTTTTCGGGATCATGCTCTAACCTTCCGCCGCCAGCCGCTTGAGCTTGGCGATGGCGGTGTCCGGGCTTTCGCCATAGGCGATGGTGCCGGCGAAGTCGCCCCTGGCGTTGAGCAGCAGCACCGACGCGGTGTGGTCCATCGTGTAGTCGCCGTTGTCGGTATCGACCTTTTTCGAATAGATGCCGAAGGATTTGGCCATCGCGTGGACCTTGTCAGGATCGCCGGTGATGCCGAGGATGCGGTCGGAGAAATTGCTGATATAGGCGTTCATGATTTCGGGTGTGTCGCGTTCCGGGTCCACCGAGACGAAATAGGCGTGCACGTTCTTGCCGTCGTCACCCATCGTCTTCAGCCAGCCGGCCAGTTCGAACAGCGTGGTCGGGCAGACCTCCGGGCAATGGGTGAAGCCGAAGAAGACGACGCTGGGGTGGCCGCGAAAGGCAGCCTCGGTGACCGGAGCGCCCTTCTGGTCGACCAGCGTGAACGGCGCGCCGAACGGCTCGCCGCCATAGTGCCCGCGGTACCAGTCGAAGGTGAGCCAGCCGATGCCTGCTGCCATCAGGACAAGAATGCCGACCAGTATCGAACGCATCATCAATTGGGTGTCCGTCGTGATTTTCATTGGCGCCGTATCGGCGCAAGCTGGTTCGGCGAACACTCTTAACGGTTTGATCTCGCGCGCGCAAAGATGTCGCGTTGCCGCAACCGGCATTCCTGTCAAAAAATGATCCGCTTGCAAAGCGCTGCCGCCGGTCCCACCTGAGGTCGGCAAAACTCGAACCGCAGGAGGCTTCCTTGCAAGGACTGATTGGGCGAAAACTGATCGGCGGCGCTTTGGCCGCATGCCTTGTCATCGGTGCTGGTGCGGCTTTCGCCCAGGAGGTCGGCAAGGTCGGCGTCGACTGGCTAGGCAACGACATCATCGTCGAGGCAATCAAGGATCCCAAGGTCGAAGGCGTGACCTGCCACGTCTCCTATTTCGACCGCGGCGTGATCGATCGTTTGCAAAAGGGCAACTGGTTCGAGGATCCGTCCGATTCTTCGATCTCCTGCCGTCAGACCGGGCCGATCACCATCAGCGAGATCGACATGAGCGAGGCCGGCGAGGAGGTTTTCAAGCAAGGCATCAGCCTGATCTGGAAGAAGCAGGTGGTGAACCGCATCTACGACAAAGCCAATGAGACCTTGATCTATCTGTCGCACTCGCGCCAGGTGCAGGACGGTTCGGCGAAAATGTCGGTCACCACCGTGCCGCTCTACGGCCAGAACGTGGTGTGGACCAACGGCAAGCCAAAATAGACTCTGGCACAGGCGACGGACGATTGGTCCCGCTTGCGGGACCAATCGCTCGGGCGTAAAGCCGCGGCATGGACCGCCCCGAAAACCTCTTCCTGAAAGACCCCGAGCCGCGTATCCACCCGACCGCGGAGCTGAAGGCGTGCAAGCTTGGACGCTACGCCTCGATCGGCGAGCGGGTCATCTTGCGTGAAGTCATAGTGGGCGATTTCTCCTATTTCGAGCGCCACGCCGAGGCGATCTACACGACCATCGGCAAGTTCTGTTCGATCGCCGCCAACAGCCGCATCAACGCGCTGGAGCATCCGATTGAGCGGCTGACCCAGCACAAGGTCAGCTACCGCCCGAACGAGTATTTTCGCTGGCTGGGCGTCGACGCGGCTTTCCGGGAACGGCGGCGGGCGCAATCCGTCGGCATCGGCCATGATGTCTGGATCGGCCATGGCGCGGTGATCATGCCTGATGTGACCATCGGCAATGGCGCGATCATCGGCGCCAATGCGGTGGTGACGCGCGACGTTCCTGCCTATGCGATTGTCGCCGGCGTTCCGGCCAGGCAATTGCGCCAACGCTTCGCGGCGGACATCGCCGCGCGGATCGAACGTCTTGCCTGGTGGGACTGGCCGGTCAAGAAACTGGCCAAGGCGGTCCCCGACATGCAGGCGCTGTCCATCGAGGTTTTCCTCGACCGCTGGGAAAACGAAATACCCTGATCTTGCGGGTGCGTGCACGGCTATGTCCGTGAAATTCCGTGAAATCCCTCCTTTCAGGGAACCCGGAGCGGTTGCCGGTTGTTTCTCCCTACCATGATAGAGAAGCGTTTCACGAAGATCGCCAACTACGTCGCCCATCTCGCCGGTCTGCCGTCGACATTCGCCATCTGCTGCCTGATCATCATGGCCTGGGCGATAAGCGGGCCGATTTTCGGCTTTTCCGATACGTGGCAACTCGTCATCAATACCGGCACGACGATCGTCACCTTCCTGATGGTGTTCCTCATCCAGAACACCCAGAACCGCGATGGCACGGCGATTCAGACGAAACTCGACGAGTTGATCCGGGCCGGCAAAGCTCACAATACTTTTATCGGCATCGAGCACCTGACCGAATCCGAGGTCGAGGAGATCCGCAAAAAATGTGAACAGGCGGCGAAACGGCATGACCAGAAGATCGCCGATGCGGCGGTCAAGAAAGCCGCTGCGCAAAAGCGCGGCTCGAAGAGCCGTGCGGCGTAAGCGTCAGCTTTCCATGAACGCCGCGAAAGCGTCCTTGTGGTCCGGGTGCCAGCGCGACAGAGCAGGGCGGTTCTCGATGATGTCGCCGATCGCCCAGGCCATGCGCTTTTCGTCCATGGGTCGTGTCGCCTCGTTGTCGGGGCACAGGATGTAGAAGTCGCCACGCACCAGCGCGGTCAGCATGAAGTCGATCACCTGCTCGCCTGTCCAGGCACCGGCGGGTTTTTTGGTCGCGCCCTCGGTCAGGCCGGTAAAAGTGAACCCCGGAATGAGCAGATGCGCCGCAACCTTTGCGCTGGGCTCGTTGCGCAGCGCGTGTGCCAGGCCTTCGGTGAAGGTCTTCACGCCTGATTTGGAGACGTTGTAGGCAAGGTTGCCGGGCGGCGTGGTGATGCCTTGCTTGGAGCCGGTGTTGACGATCAGGCCCGGCCTGCCGGCCGCCAGCATGCGCGGCGCGAAGGCCTCGACGCCATGGACGACGCCCCAGAAATTGATGTCCAGCAGCCGCTTCCAAGCGTCGCGGTTCTCCCAGGGTTTGCCGGGATTGTTGCCGACCCCGGCATTGTTCATCAACAAAGACACCTCGCCGAAGGCACCGAATGCCTTTTCGGCCAGCAGGTCTAGTTCGTCGGCCTTGGAAACATCGGTGGCGACAGCAAGCACCGCGTTATCGCCGGCAATTGTGGCAACGGCGCGGGCAGCCTCGTCGAGCCGCGCGCCACCGATATCGGCCAGCACGATTTTCAGGCCCATCGCCGCCAGCCGCTTGGCCGCAGCAAGGCCGATGCCGCTGGCGCCGCCGGTGATGACGGCAGCGTTGCCGGAGGCAAGGGCAGGCAAAGCGGTCTGGATTTCGGCGTCGGTGGTCATGGCGATTGTCCTCGTTCAGTTGCGCCGAACTTAACGCGGCGAGGGGCCCGCGCAAGCCCGCTTTGGCGTCCTTGGGTTGACCACATCGGCAGGCGCTGCGCATGCTGTCCTGACAAAAAGGAGATTTACCGATTGACCGATTGGATCGAGATCCTGAAAGAACAGACCGCTACCGGTGACCAAATGAGCCGCGAAGTGCCGCAAATGCTTGCCAATCCCGATATCAGCGAAGCGCAAGTGAAGACGCTGTTTTCGGCGCTCGAAAAACAGGCGGAATTCGTCGAGAAGCTGCGCATGGCGCTGGAAAAATTCGGCCATGATTTTTCGGTGATCAAGGCGGCCGAGCGACTGGAGGAACGCTATGCCGATCTTGCGGCCTCGGTGGCGGAAAAGCTGAAAGCGATGCGAGGCTAGGCAGACCTATTTTTCGACCAGCCTCTCGAACCGCCTGTCCGGCACGAACCAGATCATGGCAACCAGTGCATAGAGCGCGACGCTGAACCATTGATTGACGAAGGCCAGCGGAATGGCGGCGATGTAGAGGACCACCGAGATCTTTTCCTTGCGGTCGGTGCCCGCCGCTCTGGCGAAGGTAGTGTCGTTGCCATGCAGCCGGTGCAGCATGACGACCAGAATGAAGTAGGCGGCCGCGCAAAGCGCCAGCACAACACCGTAAACGGCGACAGGCACCGGCGCGAAATGGTTTTCACCCATGAAGGCGGTGGTGACGGGCATCAGCGACAGCCAGAACAGCAAATGCAGATTCGCCCACAGCACACGGCCATCGACGCGCTGCACGGTGTGGAACATGTTGTGCAGATTGTTCCAGTAGATGCCGACATAGATAAAGGACAGAACGTAGCTGAGAAAGGTGGGCCACAGAGGTGCCAGCGCGGAAAAATCCGCGCCATGCGGCACCTTCAATTCCAGCACCATGATGGTGATGATGATGGCGATGACGCCGTCGGTAAATGCCTCGACTCGTCCCTTGCCCATGGATCCTCCCTACCAATGCGCCAAACTTAAAAGATGATTTCGCGCAGCGCCACCGGCAACACCGTCAAACTGTCAGGAGCAAGTCCAGGAGGGGAACACTTGGCGCGAAGAAGGCGTTAGCGTCACGATTCCGGACAACTGGAGGTCGAAATGATCGCCGTGACGCGCGATAACGAGCTCGGCGGCAGGGCGGCAATGGCCGCTGTTGCTGCCATGATCGCAGTTCTTTTCGCCGGCAGCACGGTGCTGACGCCGCTTTACGTCATCTACAAACAGGCGTTCGGCTTCTCGCAGATCACCCTTACCCTGGTCTATGCCGTTTATGTCTTGGGTAACCTGGCGGCGCTTTTGATGTTCGGACGCGTGTCGGATGTCATCGGCCGCCGGCCGGCCGCCCTGGCGGCAATGGCGGTGGCGGTCGTCAGCGCGCTGTTTTTCCTGTTCGCCGAAAATGTCGCGTGGCTCGACATCGCCCGGATTTTGAGCGGCTTGGGAATAGGCGTCGGTGCGGGAACCGGCACTGCCTGGCTCGCCGAGCTGGTCGCTACCGACGACAAATCACGTGCCGCCATCATTGCCACCAGCACCAATTTCTTTGGTCTCGGTCTTGGTGCGCTGGCGGCGGGACTGCTTGCCGAATATGCGCCGTGGCCACTAAGGCTGACATTCGTCGTTTATCTGGCGGTGCTTGCCCTTGTCGCGGCGCTGGTCTGGCGCACGCGGGAAACCATTTCACAACCGGGAAAACTGGCCGATATCTCCGTGCAGCCACGGTTCTCGGTGCCTGGTGAAATCCGCGCCGGTTTCGTGGCGCCAGCGGTAACCGGCTTCGGCGCCATGGCGCTGGTCGGTTTCTACGCGGCGCTCGCGCCGAGCATACTGGCGCAGCAGCTCCATGTGACCAACCATGCCCTGGCCGGCGCCTTGTTCTTCGAACTGGCGATCGTGGCCGCCGTCACCATATTGGTGACGACACGCCTTTCGAGCCGCAGCACCATGCTCGCGGCTTTGGCCCTGATGATCCCGACCGTCGTCCTGGTCGTGGCGGCGCAGGTCTTCGCTTCGATGGCCATCATGATCGCCGCGACTGCGTTCTGCGGCGTCGCGGCAGCGCTCGGCTATCGTGGCGGCCTGCAAGTGGTCAACCAGATCGCGCCGGCCAGCCGCCGCGCCGAAGTGGTCTCAGCCTTCTTTATCTGCTGCTTTTGCGGCAATGCGCTGCCGGTCATCGGTATTGGCATCCTGTCGACGGTGACAAGCGCGACAATAGCAAGCCTGGCCTTTGCCGGCATGATCACGATCTTTTCCCTGGTGGCGCTCGCATTCGGAGCCAGATATGCGCGGTGAGCCGATCGTTCAGCCGTTCGGCGTCTCGGGCGAAAGATGCGCGCGCTGGCGCGGCACGCCGAGGCCGGTGTCCGGCGGCTCGCCGGCGGCCGGCCTGTCCTCGATCATGTGCATAGTGCGCCAGCGGCCGAAGCGGTAGTAGGCCGCCGCCAGCGCGAGCGAGGCGATCGAGCCGACCGGAAAGCTCCACCACAGCGCTTCCTCGCCGATCACGCTTCGGAAGAAATAGGCGAAGCTGGTACGCACCAGAAGCACCGAGATCACCAGAATGATCAGAGGCGGCATCACCGCGCCGGTGGCGCGCACCGTGGCGAAGAGCACGATGGTGACGCCGAACAGGATGAAGGACCAGGACGCGACCTTGTTGATATGGGTGGCGATGTCGATCGCGGCACTGTCGCTGCTGAGGAAGAGGCCGAGCATCGGGCGGTCGAAAAACGAAAAGCAGAGCGACCAGCGCGCCGGTCAGGACGAGATTGAAGGCAACGCCTGATATGGCGATGCGGCCGATGCGGTCCCAGCGTCCGGCGCCGACATTCTGCGCGGCCATCGAGGAGACCGCGGCGCCGATCGCCAGCGCCGGCATCTGGATGTAGTCCAGAGCTGCGCGGCGATGCCGTAGGCGGCGGCGACCTGCGAGCCGTAGGAATTGACGATGCCCATCACCGTTAGCGCCGCTGCCGAGATCACGATCATCTGCAGGCCCATCGGCACGCCCTTGAAGACGACGATGCGAAGCAATTTCGAGTCCGGCCGCAGCAGAGCGAGGTTGGCGCCGGCCAGTCGCAGCGGGTGCTTGCGCGCATAGAGCACGACCAGGATGGCGATGACGCTCACCGTCTGGCCGATCAGCGTCGAGGTGGCCGATCCGGCGATACCGAGTTCGGGGAACGGGCCGATGCCGCGGATGAGCAGCGGGTTCAAGATGATGTCGAGCACGACCGCAAGCGCCATGAAGATGAAGGGCGTGCGCGAATCGCCGGCGCCGCGCAGCACCGTCATGACGAAGGAGAGCAGGTTCATCATCGGCACGGCTACGAAGATGATGCGCAGATAGGAGCGGGCCAGCGGCAGCGCATCGGCCGGCGTGCCCAGCGCATTGAGGATGGCGTCGACCCAGATCCAGCCGCAGACCGCAAGCACCACCGAGACGGCGAAGAAGAAGGTGGCACTGGTGCCGACGATGCGCCGGGCCTCGGGCAGGTCACGGGCGCCGACCGATTGCGCGATCAGGATGGTCGCCGCCATGCCGATGCCGAAAACGGTGCCGAGGATGAGAAACAGCACGAGATTGGCGTTGGACGTGGCCGTCAGCGCCGATTCGCCGAGGAAGCGGCCGACCCAGACGGCGTTGACCGACCCATTGAGCGACTGCAGCACGTTGGAACCGAGCACTGGCAGGGCGAACAGCAAAAGCGTGCGCGGGATGGGGCCACTGGTGAGGTCGCCGGTCTGCCGGCGCGCGGGCATCTTCTCGTCCATGGCGGGCAGCTCGGCAAAAGACCATATGAATCAGGCCCGCGATGATATCGCAGGGTTGTTCCACATGCATCTTTTCCCAGGCTGGGAGGTGCCCAGGACTCCCGCCTGCCTGGAACAGTTATGTCGCGGCGAGGGTCGGCGTGCGTCTGATCCAGCTCTTTTTATTGATTTTGCTGTCTCTCACACTCCGGCGACAAACCCGTCCAGAACGCGTTTCTGGCCGGCCTTGTCGAAGTCGATGGTCAGCTTGTTGCCGTCGATGGCCGAAATGTTGCCGTTGCCGAATTTCTGGTGGAAGACGCGGTCGCCGACACTGAAAGCGGAGGGCGTGTCAGCGACGGATTTGGCGACCAGCTCGCCGTCGATGGTCCGGCCTTTTACGCTGGTGCGGCCGGCACCATAGCCCGAGTCGGTCTCGCCATAGCCGATGCGCTCGACCTGATGGCCGGAGTGCGAGCCCCAGTTGCGGTCGGTTGCCTCAGTGCGGTTCTGTTGCGCGCGCTGCCAGCCCGGCGTCGCATAGGTGTTGGAGAAGGCGCCGGATTTTTCTGCGCCAACATTGTCGAAGCGCGAAGCGCCATAGGGATTCTGCCTTCCGGCCCCTTGGCCGCCTCGGCCCGACGCGAACGAGCCGCCGCCATAGGAATTGCCGTACCCGCCGTAGCTGTTGCCACTCTCTGCGACTTCGACATGGGCTTCCGGTAATTCATCGAGAAAGCGCGATGGGATCGTCGATTGCCACAGGCCGTGGATGCGGCGGTTGGAGACAAACCACAAATGCAGGTTTTTCTTGGCGCGGGTCAGGCCGACATAGGCCAGGCGGCGCTCTTCCTCGAGCCCCGAGCGGCCGCCCTCGTCGAGCGCGCGCTGGTGCGGGAACAGGCCTTCCTCCCAGCCAGGGAGAAAAACGGTCTCGAATTCGAGGCCCTTGGCCGAATGCAGCGTCATGATGTTGACGGCGTCGAGCTCGGCGTTCTGCTCGGCGTCCATCACCAGTGCTACATGTTCGAGGAAGGAGCGCAGCGACTCGTACTCCTCCATGGAGCGGATCAGTTCTTTCAGGTTTTCCAGCCGGCCGGGAGCTTCCACCGAGCGGTCGTTCTTCCACATATCGGTATAGCCGCTCTCCTCCAGTATGGTCTCGGCCAGTTCGGTGTGCGGCGTGGTTTCCAGCGCCTTCTGCCAGCGCTCGAAATTGGCTGATACCTCGCGCAGTGCGGCGCGCGGCTTCGGCTTCAGCTCGTCGCTTTCGGCGAGCTTGGCGGCGGCCTCCAGCATCGGGATGCGCAGCGCCCTGGCGGTATCGTGGATCTGGCGGATGGTGGCTTCGCCCAACCCGCGCTTCGGCACGTTGACGATGCGCTCGAAGGCGAGGTCGTCGGCGCCTTGGGCGACGACGCGGAAGAAGGCCAGCGCATCGCGGATTTCAAGGCGCTCGTAGAAGCGCGGGCCGCCGATGACGCGGTAGTTGAGGCCGAGCGTGACGAAACGATCCTCGAACTCGCGCATCTGGAAGGACGCTCGGACAAGAATGGCCATGTCGTTGAGATTGTGCTTCTGCCGCTGGTAGGCTTCGATGGTTTCGCCGACGGCGCGGGCCTCCTCCTCGGAATCCCAGGCGGCATGGACGTGCACCTTTTCGTCGTCCTCTGCGACCTTTTCGGTGAACAGCGTCTTGCCGAAGCGGCCTTCATTGTGGGCGATGAGGTGGGAGGCGGTGCCGAGGATGTGCGCGGTGGAGCGATAGTTGCGCTCCAGCCGGATGATCGTAGCGCCGGGGAAGTCCTTGTCGAAGCGCAGGATGTTGTCGACCTCTGCCCCGCGCCAGCCATAGATGGATTGATCGTCGTCGCCGACGCAGCAGATATTAACCGTGGCCGGGCGCGGGTTTCCCTCCCCCTTGAGGGGAGGGTGGCCGGGCAAAGCCCGGCCGGGTGGGGTCCGTGCGGCAGTGCTCGACGCTCTGGCGGTGCCTTCTGCGGCAACCCCCTCCGCCCGCTTCGCGGGCACCTCCCCCTCAAGGGGGGAGGATTGTGGCCGCTGCGCCAGCAGGCGCAGCCACATGTATTGCGCGGTGTTGGTGTCCTGATACTCGTCGACGAGGATGTAGCGAAAACGCTTGTGGTATTCCTTCAGCACGTCCGGGTTGGCGCGGAAGATGCGGATCGGATGGCACAGGAGGTCGCCGAAGTCGCAGGCGTTCAGCGTCTTCAGCCGCTCCTGATAGGCCTTGTAGAGCTCTCGGCCCTTGCCGTTGGCGAAGGCGCGGGCGTCGCCCTCGGGAATGTCGGCAGGGCCAAGGCCCTTGTTCTTCCAGCCATCGATCATCTGGGCGAACTGCTTGGCCGGCCAGCGCTTGTCGTCCAGCCCTTCGGCCTGGATGAGCTGCTTGATCAGGCGCACGACATCGTCGGTGTCGAGGATGGTAAAGTCGGATTTGAGCTCGGCAAGCTCGGCGTGTCTGCGAAGCAGCTTCACGCCAATCGAGTGGAAGGTGCCGAGCCACGGCATGCCTTCCACATTGCCTTCGCCGATCAAGAGGCCGATGCGCTGCTTCATTTCGCGCGCGGCCTTGTTGGTGAAGGTGACGGCGAGGATCTGCGACGGGAAGGCCTTACCGGTGGCGAGGATGTGGGCGATGCGGGTGGTCAAGACGCGCGTCTTGCCGGTGCCGGCGCCGGCCAGCACCAGAACCGGGCCTTCGGTGGTTTCCACCGCCAGCCGCTGCTCGGGGTTGAGCCCGTTCAGATAATCGGGCGCATTGTTGTGGCCGCTGCGGGCAGCCATGGCGCGCGCAGCAATGCCCGACGGGGCCACGGGCCGCGCGTTCGGTTCGTCAAAAAAAGGCATATCTTCCGAAAAGCCGGACATCTCCCCCGAATGTAGTGATTCGGCAGCGAAAGGCCAGAAGTGTCTCCGTTTTGTTCTCTATCCAGTCCGTAGAACCACAATCTGGATGGGTCCGCGACCCAAAACGTCGAGCTTGCTGTGGGTCCACGCCTAAAACGCGGAGCTTGCTTGACAGCCACGGCGGGCCGGAGAAAGTTGTGCTCGGGGCAGGAACGCAATGCCGGGTTGCCCATAGACGCGTTGCGAAGCGCGCACCAGTCGAAGGAGCATCGTCTTGGCTGTCGTCGTTACCTCCCTCATCCTTTTCCTCATCGGCCTGGCGCTTGGTGGCGGCGGCATCTGGTTAGCTTCGCTGGGCGGCAGTTGGTACTACATCATTGCTGGCATCGCCTTCCTCGTCGCTGGCTGGCTGCTCTACAGGCGCAAATCCATGGCGCTGTGGCTGTACGCGGCGATCGTCATCGGCACGCTCTGCTGGGCGGTCTGGGAAATCGGCTTCGACTGGTGGGAACTCGGTCCGCGCGGCGGCATCATCGTGCTTATCGCGTTGTGGCTATTGACGCCGTGGGCGCGGCGCGGGCTCACCGGTCCCGATGGACGCGCGCCGCTGATCCTCGCGGTGCTGGCGTCGCTTGCCGTCGCCGGCTATTCGATGACAACCGATCCAAAGGATATCGCCGGCGAACTCAATACCGATGAGGTGACGCCAACGGCCGACCTCGGCGGCAACGTGCCAGCCGGCGAATGGCATTTTTACGGCCGCACCCAGTATGGCCAGCGCTATTCGCCTCTCGACCAGATCACCGTCGAAAACGTTGCCAATTTGCAGCCGGCCTGGACCTATCGCACCGGTGACGTGAAAGGGCCCGACGACGTCACTGAGACAACCTATCAGGTGACGCCGCTGAAGGTCGCCGACACGCTCTACATTTGCACACCGCACAATTTCGCCATTGCCATAGATGCCGCGAGCGGCAAGGAGAAATGGCGCTTCGATCCCCAGGTCAAGCTGGACAAGGACCGCCAGCACCAGACGTGCCGCGGCGTGTCCTATTATGCCGATGCCAAAATCGCCGCCGGCCAGCCCTGTGCAGCACGCGTCTATCTGCCGACATCCGACGCCCGGCTGATCGCGCTCGACGCCGCGAATGGCCAGGTCTGTCCCACATTTGCCGAAGGCGGCACGTTGAACCTGCTCGCCAACATGCCATATCCGAAGCCGGGCTATTATTATTCGACGTCGGCGCCGCTGATCGTCGCCAACAAGATCATCGTCGGCGGCGCGGTCAACGACAATTATTCAACGCAGGAGCCGTCCGGCGTCATCCGTGCCTTCGACGTCGACACCGGCGCCCTGATTTGGAACTGGGATTCGGGCAATCCGGACCAGACGACGCCACTGGCACCGGGTCAGACCTATACCAACAACTCGCCCAACATGTGGTCGACGGCGAGCGCCGACGAGAAGCTCGGTTTGCTCTATGTGCCGCTCGGCAACAAGACGCCGGATCAGCTCGGCGCCGGGCGGAGCGCCAATGACGAGAAATTCTCCTCTTCGGTCACAGCGCTCGATCTCAACACCGGACAATTGCGGTGGGTGCGGCAGACCGTGCATCACGATCTCTGGGACATGGACGTGCCGGCGCAGCCGACGCTGGTCGACATCACCACGGCTGCCGGCGTCGTGCCGGCGCTGGTCGGGCCGACCAAACAGGGCGACCTCTATGTGCTCGACCGGCGCAGCGGCGAGCCGATCGTCCCGATCAACGAAGTGCCGGCGCCGGGCGGCGCGATCGAGGGCGACCACACCTCGCCGACGCAGCCGGTTTCGGACCTGAGCTTCAATCCGAAGCCGCTGACCGGCGCCGACATGTGGGGCATCACCATGTTCGACCAGCTGGCTTGCCGGATCGAGTTCCTTAAACTGCGCTACGAGGGCCGCTACACGCCGCCGTCGCTGCAAGGCTCGCTGATCTATCCCGGCAATTTCGGCACGTTCAACTGGGGCGGCGTGGCGGTCGATCCGGTCCGGCAGGTGATGTTCGGCATGCCGACATACCTGGCGTTCATCTCCAAGCTGGTGCCGCGCGCGGACGTGCCGCCGCCGGGCGATACCAAAGGCAGCGAACAGGGCCTCAACCGCAATGAAGGTGCGCCTTATGCAGTGATATTGAAGCCGTTTCTGTCGCCGCTCGGCATCCCCTGCCAGGCACCGCCCTGGGGCTATGTCGCGGGCGCCGATCTCAGGACCGGCAAGATCGTCTACAAGCATCGCAACGGCACCGTCTACGACATGACGCCGCTGCCGCTGCCGTTCAAGGTCGGCGTGCCGGGCATCGGTGGGCCGATGATCACCGCCGGCGGCGTCGCCTTCCTTGGTGCTGCGGTCGACGACTTCTTCCGCGCCTATGATCTGACGACCGGCAGGCAGCTCTGGCAGACCCGGCTGCCGGCCGGCGGGCAGTCGACGCCGATGACCTACACGGTCGCCGATGGACGCCAATTCGTGGTCATCGTCGCCGGCGGCCATGGCTCGGTCGGCACCAAGCCGGGGGATTATGTGATGGCCTACACGCTGCCGAAGTAGAGAGTTCTTTCAGAGGCCAGGATTGCTTTTCACGCTGCTTGCAGGCCGGCGCCGGTTGCTGCGGACCTTGACCATCGATCGCCTGGTGGCAGCGAAGGCTGCGGACCGGAGCGTCAGTAGGGCAGCGCCGGCAAGCACGAATGCGCTTACGAGGATCGGGGTGGGGAAGGTCATGCGCGTTTGTTCCTTCTTGTCAGAGCCAGCCAGCGTGGGCGAGGTCACCACCAGCAGCTTTCCTTTATATTGTGGCAGGAACGTCAAGATTTGCCATCAATTACAAAAACGTGATGACGGCGTGGCGCGATCGCGTTACGGCTTTCGCGCGGAGACCAGCAGATAGGCCTTGGCGACAGCGCCGAAATAACCAGCGATGAGCCGGCAGACGATGGCGGTGCCGAGGCTGGACTTCAGGCTCATGGTGCCTTTCGCCCGTTCCGATGCCGGCCACGCGACGAGGTTGCGGCGGAAGCCGCCAAGGCAATTGTCGGTGGCGTCTTCTACCTTGACGTCCTGAAAGCCGGCCACGCCGAACAGCACTCGGTAGGAAGCAATGTCGGAGACCAGATTGGCCTTCGGCACGCCAAGGCGATCAGAGATTGCAGAGGTGAAACCCCGAAACAGGATGTCGGACAGCACCAGCACGCCGCCGGGCTTGAGCACCCGGAAGGCTTCCGCGACGAAAGCCGCACGCGTATCGAAATGGAGGGCCGCCTCGACGCAGATGATCGCGTCGAAACTCTCGTCGGCGAAGGCGAGCTTGACGGCATCCATCTGCAGCACCGTTGCACCGGGAGCGTTCTGGCGCGCCGTCGCAACCTGGGCGGCGGAGATGTTGATGGCGGTGACGGCCTCCGGCGGATAGGACAGCAGCAACCGTTTCGTCGATGCGCCGAGCCCGCAGGCGACGTCGAGGATGCGGCCGTCCTTCTTCGGCAGCCGCGCCAGCAACGTGTCGACAAGCGCTTCGCTGGCTTCGCGCTGCGACGTGGCGCCCGTCGCCCAGTAGCCGAAATTGTAGAATCCGCTACCGCCGTAGTAGCGGCGCTGCTTGCTGCTCTTCATGACCCGGTCGTAGATGCGGATCATTTTCTGCTGCGCGACCATTGGCAGTTTCCTATGTCAGTGCCGGGATCACGACGAGCTCGCGGAACCGGCCGGTCGCCCGGCCCGAACGGGCAGCCTCGCCGCGCTGGCGCATGATCACCTCGACCTTGCCGATCGGCGCCAGGGTTACTCTGGTGCGGTAGGCGATCCGCGCTGCCGGCGACAACTCCACCGAGCGCTTCGACAGGATGGTGGCCAACGCGATCTTCATCATCTGCAGGCCGAACGTGACGCCGGGGCACATGTGGCCGCCTGCGCCGAATACCGTGTACTGGAACGGCGATGGCCGGATTGTGGCCCAGCGGTCCGGCCGAAAGCTGTCGGGATCGGGATAGAGCGATGGATCGCGGTTGATCGTCATGGCGCTGATCAAAACCAGATCGCCGCGGGTAATCGGCTCTGCGCCCAGTATCGTCGTCCTGGTCGCCCTGCGCATCTGCAAGGGCACCGGCGGGAAAAGCCGCATCGCTTCCCTGATCGTTGCGTCGAGCAGCGGCAGCGTGCCGATCCGGTTCATTGTAGCAGGCCTGCCGCCGGTTGCCGCGTCGATCTCCGCGACCAGTCCTGCCATGGCGTCCGGATGCTGGGTGAGCAGGATCACGGTCCAGGCCAGCGCGTTCTGGCAGGTGTCATAGGCAGCGCCGAAGACGAAGCTGACGATGCCGCCGATCAGTTCGACCGAGGGTGGCTTGCCCACCTCGTCGGTGTTGTTGACGAGGATCGACAGGATGTCCTGCGCGTCCTTGTTGCCGCGCTTTTCCTCCGCCCAGGAAAGGATGGCGCGTTCCTGACCCTCGGCCTCGCGGAGCCAGCGGAAGAAAGCGGGGGTGGGGACGATCCAGCTCGCCTGCATCGCCCGCGCAATCATCTCGGCGATCGGCATGGCGCGCCGGTGGTCGTCGCCGAAGAGAAGGCCGATCGCCAAATGCTTGGCCATCGTCTTTGCGGCCTCTGTCAGCGGAAAGGCGGCGCCGAGCGGCCAACTCGCGACCTGTTCAGCGGCGATCCGCGCCATCTCAGGGCTCATCGCCATGACGGCTGGTCGCTTCAGCGGCGGTGCGAAAAGTTTGCGATAGTGCTCATGACGTTCGCCGCGCAGTCTCGTCATGCCGTAGGACAGGCGTTGTGAGGCGCCCGACCTCTTGCTGGTCGCACTGATCTGGACGTTGCGCCAAGTCTCGGTATCAGACAGCATGGTCTTGTAGAGTTCGGCATCGGCGATCATGAAGACGCGGCGCGGCTTTGCCGCGGTCGAGTGCGGGTAGTCAGCGCGGATGAAGAGGCCGAAGGCGCGATGCGCGTTACGCGCTGCCGTCAGCGGTTCGGCCGCGAAACGGGCCATCAGCCCGAGCGTGCGCCATTTCCCCACTTTGTATGCCAGCATGCCCCACCCAAGCTCGACATAGCCGCAAGCTTACGGATGTCCCCTTGGGCATCCTAAGGAAAACGCTCCGGCGGTCCATAGCTAATGCAGGCCGACCGACATTGTGGAGCGCGCTGCGTGCTGGGACCTCACTCATCCGTGACTGGATCATGCCGGCTTCTACCCTATGTTGCGCGGCGGGAGTATTTCCAGAAGCCGAGGAGAGCGCGCCATGACGAAACCGAGCCCTGCCAGCCCAGCCGTCACGAGACCCGCCATTACCCAGGCGATGATCGACGCCTATGATGAATACACGCATCTGACGCTCGACCGGCGGCGCTTCATGGAACAGTTGACCAGGCTTGCCGGATCAGGTGCGGCGGCCGCCGCAATCGCACCACTGCTGGCGGCGAATTCAGCCCGGGCGGCGATCGTTGCCGAGGACGATTCACGCGTGACGGGCGAGGACATCAGCTATCCCGGCAGCGGTGGCGAGATGAAGGGCTATCTGGTCAAGCCAGCCGGCCAATCCGGCAAGCTCGGCACCGTCATCGTCGTGCATGAGAACAGAGGGCTCAACCCGCATATACGCGATGTGGCGCGGCGCGTGGCGCTGGAAGGGTTCGTGGCGCTCGCCCCGGACTTCCTGTCGCCGCTCAGCGGCACGCCGGCCGACGAAGACAAGGCGCGTGACCAGTTTTCCAAGCTCGATCCGGCGCAGACCACCGCCAATGCGGTCGCAACGGTCGCTTTCCTCAAGAGCTACGCGGATGGCAACGGCAAGGTCGGCGCGGTCGGCTTCTGCTGGGGCGGCGGCACGGTGAACACACTGGCTGCCAACACGCCGGATTTGGCTGCCGCTGTCGCCTATTACGGCATGCAGCCGAAGGCCGAGGATGTGCCGAAGATCAAGGCAGCGCTGCTGCTGCATTATGCCGGGCTCGACACCCGCATCAATGCCGGTATCGACGCCTTCAAGAAGGAACTCGATGCAGCCAAGGTCGAGCACACGGTCTATGTCTATGAAGGCGCCAATCATGCCTTCAACAACGACACATCAGCGGCCCGCTACGACAAGAACACAGCGGACCTCGCCTGGGGCCGGACGAGCACCTTCCTCAGGGAAAAGCTGGCCTGATCAGACATTTGCCGGTTTGTGGAAAGCGACGCCGGCCACCACCAGCGCGATGCCGAGGCAATCGGTGGGGCTGGGTATCTGGCGGAGCACAATGACGCCGATCAGCGTGGCGGTGACCGGCAACAATGACAGCATCAGCGCGAAGCTCGAGCGCGGCAGCCGCGACATGGCAAGCTGGTCGCAGATATAGGGGATGACCGACGAGCAGATGCCGACGCCGATGGCGGCGATGAGCAGCGGCGGCGCCGAGAAAGCCGGCAGCGCATCGCTGAAGCCGATCGGCAGCACGATGGGCAGGGCGACCGCCATCGCGGCACCCAGGCCGGCGATGCCGTCGCCGGCGCCGGCGCGGGCGACGCGATGGCCAAGCACGATATAGCCAACGAACAGCGCGCCGTTGAGGAAGGCCCAGAACAGACCGATCGGGTCGCTTGACCATTTGACATCGATCAGCAGCAAGGTGCCGATGACGGCGACAGCAAGGGCAGTGAGATTGCGCGGGCTTCTGAGGCCGACCAGCGCGACGCCGATGGTGCCGACGAATTCGATCGCCGCGACCAGCGAGATCGGCAAGCGGTCGAGCGCCAGGTAGAAGGAGCAATTCATCACGCCGAGGCAGGCACCAAAAGCAAGAAGCAGCAGTCGTGTCGGCCGGTCGGCGCGGGCAAAGACCGTCCAGGGCCGGGTCAGCGGCGCGAAGACCAGGGCGGCCGTGACGATGCGCAGCCACGCCATGCCGAGCACGCCGACATGCGGGAAAAGCAGCACGGCGAACGCCGGCCCGAGATAATGGAACACGGCGCTGACACCGAACCAGACATGCGGCGGCAGCGAGGTCGCCAGCTTGCCAAAGACAGGGCCGGCGAGGGCAGGGCTTGCTGCGGGAGCTTGCCTTCGATCTCCCATGCGATCATCATCGCAGGCAATCTTTCCAGTTTATATGGATAGTGATCACAAAAATAGATAATTAGTTTTCCGAAATAAAGGAGTTTGGTTGAAACGCCTTCGAAATGAAAACATTGATCTGGATGCGGCTGATCTGAAAATCCTGCGCCTGCTGGAAAAGGATGCGCGCACCAGCACCGCTGAACTGGCGCGCTCGGTCGGCCTGTCGGCACCGAGCGTGGCCGAACGCATCCGGCGGCTGCAGGAGAGCGGCGTGATCGAGGCCTATACGGTGCGGATCAATCCGGCCGCGCTCGGCATGAAGTTGTCGGCATGGCTGCGGATCAGGCCGGTGCCGGGGCAATTGGCTGTGGTGGCCGAGATCATCCGCGATTTGCCGGAAATCGCGCAGTGCGACCGGGTGACCGGCGAGGACTGTTTCATCGCGCTGGCGCATGTCGGCTCGGTGGCCGAGCTCGAACGGGTGATCGACCGCATCATTCCGTTTGCGATGACCAACACCGCGATCATCCAGTCGTCACCAATGGTGGCGCGTTCACCGCTGGGCGCGCTCAAACGTCCGGCTTGATGTTGAAGGCCCACGCGATCGTTCCTGGTTAGGTTGGTCTGCTAACTTGAAGGTCGCGTCGGCCTTCATCCTTGGTGCCTCAGCTTCGTCGCCTCGGCGAGGCGACGATCGTTCCGGCACCGGCAAGGGTGATCCGTCGATCTATTACGAATGGGGCGCCTCTCTGGGCATGTCGGGGAGGAAAAGGCCGACGTCTTCAAGGTGAAAACCGGTGCGGCTAGGGCGATAGCGGGAGGGAGTGGCCAACAGCCTTTGATCCCGGTCGATGCTCTGTCAGATGCATTGGTTAACGCCTGCGTCGAGGATGGCTCACTCCCCGGCTTGGAAGCGGCCATCGACGAATACGGCAAGCTCAGCGAGCAGGATCCGGACGAGGAAGAGCTGGCGGCGGCTGCACAAATGAACAGCGCCGCTCAACGGAAAAACCGGAGCGGCGCTGTCGAATAAGGTGCGGGATTCGAACCCGCGAGACGTTTCCGTCTGCCTGAGTATCAGTCAGGTGCCATCAGCCACTCGGCCAACCTTCCATTCCGCAGCGTTACCGCGGCGGACGATCTGTATCGCACGTCGGGGAATCCATGCAATTCACGCGTGTAACCGTCACGGTAGGTCGTGCTCGGACCCGAGATTTTCGAGGAAGTGAAAGAAGCCTAAGCCCTGCGACAATATTGGCGCAAGGCCGGAAGTGTAACGATCAGCGGCGCGCTAACTGGAGCGTTCGTCTCCCAAACCATTCTGAACTCCGACTGAGACTCGTAGCGTCGGTCTTTCAGGAAATATTGCCGCGGGCCTTGGATTGCTGCGCCTTGAGCTAGCAGTTTGTCTAGGCTCACGGCCGTTGATCCGTCGCCAACCAACAAGTCATTAATCGCAGGGGCCGGTCCGATCTTGATGAGCAACTTGGCATCCACGTAGATGCACGAGCCGATCATTACGCTCGTGCATCCTGGGATCATGTTTGCCACTTCTGCGCTAAATACAACGGGCTCGACGACCTCGAAAAAGTCATCTCCGAATTCTTTTGAAAGAGTTGTCCTTGAGGTGAAGCTAAGGACGTAGGCGTTGGCACCGACGATTGTCGATGTGCCGAAATGACGGTCCTGTGTCTGGTCATTTACCATATAGCTAGCGTGACCCTCCAAAGGGTCCCCTTGACCTTCGCTCTTGTGCTGCCGAAAGGCATCAAAGGTCGATAACCGCAGCGACGCGTTGTCCCAGAACATATCCACGTATTGCTTCGCCATGTGTCGATGAAGCGGTGGGACGAATACCGTCAAGGGCCGGCTAATCTGCGTTTGTATGAAGGAAAGGTGTGCTGGACCGAAATTCGGTTCCGTCATCGATTAAGCCTCCAACTTATTCTCGCCCGTCCGAATGGACCTTACCATGCAGTTCACCGACGCTGCGACCGCCGCTGCAAGATCGTCGGGCCGGAAGTGTTCGAGGAAGTCAACGAGGAGTCTCACGCTACCGAGTACTAGGCATTGGGTGCTCGATCTTGAGTTCCAAAGTAGAACCCATTCGGGTTATCTCCTCCCTTGATGTGAAACTGATGTCCGGCGAGCTCCAAAATTTGGCTCCCGGCAAAAACAGAAGGTGCCATCACGGTGTTATGACCAAGTATCCAAGGGGAGTAGTGAGCAAAAGAACTCGGAAAGAATTCTGTAATCACCAGCGGAAGCGCATGAGGCTCCTCTCCTGAGAAAGTGATTTCCGTTCGTTTCTCGTAGGGCAGATGCACGACAGACATTGTCTCAGCGCCTACTCTTCGGGTGGTCGCAGCGACTGCCTTGACGGCATCTTGGAGAATCGTGCGCCACTCCAGAGCGGCCCCAGGGGTCGATGGCAGAAATTCGCCCAGTCGGATCATCATTGTGCTGAAAACTTCAGGCCGCGCCGGACCCCACCCTCCTGAAATCCAGATCGCAGCTACATCCAACCCCTGATGCGGGTGCCGGGTAACAAGGTTGAACTCTAGCCGAGCCCCCTGCCGCTTTTTCGTGGTGAGGTGGTAGGGTCGGAGACCGATTGGCGAGTCCTGGCAGCCAGAAATTCCTATCGTCAACGGATTTGCCCACAGGTCACGTTTCGAGCGTGCCCGATTGTCTACCGCTCCTACAATCCTGCTTACAAAGCCTCCGACGGTGCGCGGGATTGTTGCGTACCCAGAACTCCAAGCTGCGCTTTCGCGAAGATCGGGCACGACCGCCCTAACCAGCCACTCGTCTGTCGGTAAATTGTCAATGTAGGCCACACCGGTATAGCCGAGTGTGAGCAGGGCACCATCCAATCGGGATACTATGACCTTATTCGCTAAGGCGTCGTGCGTTCGTTCGTCCACAGTCGTCAGTCGATCGCTGACGCAGACGGAGAAGAATCGCGTGGCGCAGGTGATGATCAAAGTCACGGAAGGCACTCGGGAAGGTAAACCATGCTATTCACCGACGCTGTACCGTCGCGGCAGATCGTGCTGGGTCCCGAACTGTTAAGGAAGTGAAATAGGATTCGGAAGAAGTCATTGAGGGCTGACCCCGGCCACAACGAAACATTCGGTCTGGCTCTCATAAACCAAGCGGCCAGCAACTAGCCAATGCCGCATTCCTTCGGTCAGCCGAGACAATGCCAGGGGTTCGAATATGGGGTTCACTCCGTCTCTATTGGGTCCGTCCAATACGTGCTGGAGTTCGGCTGCTGAAACCGACGGGACCTGGGCCTGCTCTAGACGGCCGATGATTTGGTCGAGAGCATTCAACTGATACGTCAACGACGGCGCGATCGGGGAGGCTTGGGCACGGGGCCGCGCGCCTCTAGACAGATTCGTCGCCATGTAATTGCCAAGCCATAAGTCACTTTTCCCGGAGTTGCAGGGGCGACAGAGGGTAGCCAGGTTTTCCAGAGCATCCGTACCGCCCTGTGACCGGGGGTGCACGTGGTCAACTTCAAGGCGTTCCTGATCAGCAGTTGCTCCGCAGAACCTGCACCGGTGTCCGTCCCTGTTTAGCACGAGCACTCTGGTTCTCTGCGAAATCGCCATCGTCCCATCCCCCCGCTTCTGGGCATCCTACCATGCAATTCACCGACGCTGTAACGTCGCGGGAACGCGCCGCCGTGATGGGAAAAGATACCGGCAAGCTGATGAGGGGCAGCGCGAGCTTGGAGCTAATCCACTACCGCGGCGCTAGGCATGCCCGCGCTTCGAGCGGGCCTGCTTCAGGATGGCGCGCCAGCGGATCATGGCGAAGGGGATCGGCTCGTTGTTGTTGGCGATGTGGAAGATCTCGTTGTTGAGATTCTTCAGCGAGCGCCAGAAATCATAGTCGCTGATGCGTGGATCGGCCGCCAGCCTGTCCGCCTCGACCTTGATGTCGGTTTTCATGCACGTTCCCCGAACCGCTTCCGCCCCGCCGCCCGTATCGCAACTCGATAGGGACGGTTTTCAACCGCCGCGCTGAGTCGTTCAACGCCTCAATTCGGCTTGTTCACGTTAAAACCTCGGTAAGGTTAACGGCGGCCGGGTCGTGGTTCAAGCCATCTTGCGGGCTAATGCCAGTTGCTTAGTGGGGCGTAGTGGCTTTGAGGTAACGGTGTTAATGAAAACAATGACTTAAGGCAGGCGCTGCAAGTGCCTCTTCAGGCACGGCGCGCCTTAATGCCGATCGAACGGCCGGCGCGCTCCGGCATCGGCAGCGCGGCATGGGCGGCGCGCATGGCCTCGATCCTGGCCAGCACATCGGCCGGGAAGGGCGCCACTTTCGGCCCGGACATGTCGACATGCAGCGACAGCGATTCGGAAGTGGCGGCGAGCCAGCCGTCGACATGGCGGATCTCCTGGTAGACCCTGAGCCGCTTGTCGTCGTGGTCGATGAGCTGGAAGGAGACGGTGACCTTGTGCTCCAAGTGCAGCTCCTGCACGTAGCAGACATGGACTTCCGCCGTGTAGATGGTGAGGCGGCGGTCCTTGGCGTAGTTCGGCCCCATCCCCATCATCTCGAAGGCGTCGTCCGAGCAACGGTCGAACAGCACGTTATAATAGGCCATGTTGAGATGGCCGTTGTAGTCGATCCAGTCCTTCTCGATGTCCATGGGGCGGGAAACGAAAGGGGCAGGGATCGGCATCGAAGACTTCCTTGTTCTGGCGCTGGACAGGGTGTGGTTGGTGAGACTAGGCATGATCATTAAATGCATGACAAGCGTGCATGCTGGTTCATTCGCGGAGGAATCGATGGCTTTGAGCGACCTCAATCCGGTCGAGCGCAACGAAGAAGGGATTGCCGCCGTGCTTGGCATCCTCAAGCAGCGGCTCGGCGAGCGGTTCCAGACCGGCGAGGCGATTCGCGCCCAGCACGCACACACCACCACCTATATCCCGACGCAGGCGCCGGATGGCGTGGCGTTTCCGGAGACGACGGCGGAGGTGCAGGAGATCGTGCGCGCCTGCGCAGCGCACCGCGTGCCGGTGATCGCCTTCGGCGTCGGCTCCTCGCTGGAGGGCCACACCAACGCGCCGGGCGGCGGCATCTCGCTGGACACGTCGCGGATGAACCGCATCCTCGCGGTCAACCCGCAGGATCTCGACTGCACGGTCGAGCCCGGCGTGACGCGCGAGGATCTCAACCGGCACCTGCGCGACACCGGCCTGTTCTTCCCGATCGATCCGGGCGCGAATGCGTCGCTCGGCGGCATGGCGGCGACGCGGGCGTCGGGCACCAATGCGGTGCGCTACGGCACGATGCGCGAGAATGTGTTGTCGCTGACGGCGGTGATGGCCGACGGCGAGACGGTGACGACCGGCAAGCGCGCAAAAAAGAGTTCGGCCGGTTACGATTTGACGCGGCTCCTGATCGGCTCGGAAGGCACGCTCGGCATCATCACCCAGCTGACCCTGAAGCTGCAGGGCATTCCGCAGGCGATTTCCGGCGGCGTCTGCCCGTTTCCCAGCGTCGAGGCGGCCTGCAACGCTGTGATCGCGACGATCCAGATGGGCATTCCGGTGGCGCGCATCGAACTGGTCAACGCGCTGCAGATGCGGGCGATGAAGAGCTATTCGAAACTCGACTATCCCGAAAGCCCGTGCCTGTTCGTCGAGTTCCATGGCAGCGACGCCGGCGTTGCCGAGCAGGCCGAGACCTTCGGCATGATCGCCGAAGAATATGGCGGCGGACCATTCCTGTGGACCAGTGTCGCCGAGGAGCGAACGAAGCTGTGGAAGGCCAGGCACGACGCCTATTGGTCGTCGCTGACGCTGCGGCCGGGCGCCAAGGGGCTGTCGACCGACGTCTGCGTGCCGATCTCGCGCTTTGCCGAATGCGTCACGCAAACCGAGGCCGACATTGCCGAAATGGGACTGATCGCGCCGATCGTCGGCCATGCCGGTGACGGCAATTTCCATGTGCTGGTGCTGATGGACGCGGACGATCCGAAGGAAATCGCGGCGACGGAAGAGTTTGTCGCGCGGCTGAACATGCGGGCGATAGGCATGGATGGAACCTGCACCGGCGAGCACGGCATCGGACAGGGCAAGGTCGGCTTCCTGCGCCATGAGCTCGGCCACAGCGTCGACATCATGCGCACGATCAAGCAAGCGCTCGACCCGCTGAATATCATGAACCCTGGGAAGATACTGCCGGCCGCATAGTGGACGAAGATCAAATGGTGCTCGGCTTGACCGCACCACCATTTGGACCGAGGCTCCAAGGACATGAGGTTTTGAGGCAGGCGTCACAGACGGAGGAATGGTGTCATGGCGATTTCACGCAAGGAAGAGGCTCGGGCGCTAAGTGCCGACGAACATGCTCTCGTCGAGAAATCGCACCATCCGGCGGTGCAGGGCCTTGCCGACGCCGAGCTTGGCGGCCTGGTCAAGCTGTTGCGGGAGCGGGGCGACA
>NZ_RZTA01000051.1:0-38938 GCF_004023115.1 Mesorhizobium sp. M6A.T.Cr.TU.017.01.1.1 | reverse complement strand
GAGCTGTCGACGCCGGTGCGGAAAATCCTCTGGGATGTGCCTGGCGTCGCCAGCTCGACCGGCACGTCGGCGCCAAAACGGGCGACCAATGCGCCGAACCCCTCCTTGGTGAAATAGTTCGGCTCGAGATCGGCGGCGGCCTGAAAGTCGCGGATCGATATCTCGTCCTCGTCGGCGCCGAAATCCATTGGCCCGGCGAAGGTGGCGGCGGCGCGCGGCGCATGGCCCCTGGCCAGCAACGCCGAAAGGCGGTCGTCGTCGCCATCCCTGACCTCATGCGCCGCCAGCAGCTCGAACAGCCTGATATCGGCCGCCTTCATTGCGGCCTCTTCGTCCTCGCTCGCCTTTCGGTCGCGATAATAGAGATGATCGATATTCATGTCGTGATGGTGAAGCGTCCAGCGAGCAGCTTGCGCCTCGGGAAAGTAGGGATTGCGGTCGGCCGCATGCAGCCAGGCGCAGCCGATGTCGAAAGGGACGCCGAAATGCTGATCGCTGGTCCAGGCGCGGCCGCCGATCCGGTTCATCGCTTCGAACAGCTTGAAAGAAAGGCCGGCTGCACGCAGGGTCTTGGCGGCGGAAAGTCCCGCCGAGCCAGCGCCGATGACCACGACGTCAACGTCTTCCATGAATATTCCAGCCCCCGCCACAAAAATTACTTGATCGTAAGCAAGTTCTCCGGCATTCGCCAGCGCTGCGGCGGGGATACGTAAACGACTTCTTAGCGCATCGGCCCGAAAATCAGGATCGATTTTCAGAAAGCACGATGCGCAGATTAGAGTGTCAGAGCGTACTGCGTCCAAGTGGACGAACGCCGCTCCAACAGTGACAAGCGAGCGTTTCGCTGGCAAATTCGTATTTGGGACGTGATCCAGGCAACCAGGAGAGCAACATGGCATTTCTTGCCAAGGGAAAGATTTACGCAGCGGCAGCATTGATGATGCTTGCGGCGGCAACAGGTGCGCAGGCCGCCCAATGCGGCAAGACGAGTGCGGGCTTCGAAGCGTGGAAGGCAGATTTCGCCGCGGAGGCTAGGGCCAACGGTGTAGGCTCGAAGGGTCTAGCCGCTCTGGCTCGCGCGACCTACGCAACAAAGACGATCGCCGTCGACCGCGCCCTTCATAAGGCTTTCAGCGGCTCGGTGGAAAGTTTCATGAAGCGCCGTGGCGGATCCGCGATCATTGCCAAGGGCCGTGCGCTGAAGAAGTCGAACGCGGCGCTGTTCGACAAGATCGAACGGACCTACGGCGTACCGCCGGGTGTGTTGCTCGCCATCTGGGGTATGGAAACTGGCTTCGGCGCCTCCATGGGCAAACAGAATACGGTCTCTGCCATTTTAACGCTTACCTATGATTGCCGCCGTCCGGAGTTCTTTTACCCGCATGGCGTTGCAGCCCTGAAGCTGGTTGATCGCGGAGCGTTGAGCGCCTCGTCGGTCGGTGCCGCTCATGGCGAGATTGGCCACACGCAGTTCCTCCCCGGAAACGTTTTGAAGTATGGAGTCGGCAACAAAAATCTGCGCGACAAGAGCACTGCGTTGGCTTCCACTGCCAACTTCCTCAAGGGTCATGGTTGGCAGGCCGGCGCGGGTTATCAGGCGAATATGGGCGCAATTGCTGGCTGGAATTCCGCGAGCGTCTATCAACAGGCCATCGCCCGCATGGCCACGGCGATCGATGGCGATTGATAGAAATCTCTATTCGACGGAAAGCCCGGCCATGGCCGGGCTTTTTTGTTGATGTTCTAAGGTTACGACTGCCGCCGCTCGGCGGCACCCGGGATGACGGCGCGAAGCAGAGGAGCTAATTCGGCGAGCCGAGCGCCTTGTCCATCGCTTCCATGACCTCGGCCGGCCACGTGGTCCGCGCCGGCCATGCGTCCGGCTCGGGCTTGTCGCCGCGGCGGGCGAAATAGAGCTTTTGGTTGGCCGGATCGACCGCCATGAAGCCGTCATTGCCGCCGCAATCGTGCGGCACGCAGCCGCTGGCATAAAAGGCGCCGCCCGAGGCGGTCTTCTCGGTGCCGCCGCCGACCAGCAGGCTGGTCGCCATGTCGGGCATGTCCTTGCCGAGCAGCTTTTCAGCCGCCTTGTAGACGGCCTCATTGCGGAAGGCGTCGATGATGTTGTCGTATTTCGCCGGATCGATATCCTTCCAGCCGGTGCCCGGTTCCGGCATGTAGGTGAGATTGCCCGAGGTCGACAATCCGCCCGTAGGCGACCATTGCAGCGTCGGTTTCGAAGCTCCCGGCAAGAGATAAGGCACGAAATAGATGGCGCTGTCGGACACCGCGGCCGGCGGCGCGCCGCATTCGTCCTGCTCGACCGTGATGCTCTGGATCATGCCGCCTTCCGGCTTCCACACGATCACCTTGGCCGGGCCGCATTGATTGCCGCCGTCGCCGACATCGACCAGCGCCACGTTGATGCCGCCGACCTCGACAATCCTGTCGAAGAAGACGTCGTAGTTGCTCGCCAGCTGCTTGCCGTCATAGGCCAGCACCTTCTCGCCATACTCTTCCTGCTGGGTGATGGTCAGCTGGCCGCCCTCGAACGGGACCGGTGCTTGGCTGTCATCTTCGGCTAGGGCCGCATTGCTCGACGCGCCCTGGTCGGCGGCCCCGCCGGACGAATCGTCAGCCGGCACGAGCACCATGTCGGTCTGTGCATGCGCGCCAGCCACCGGCGTCAGAATCCACGCCAGCGCGCAGGCGCCGGCAAGAAGCGAGCGTGTCATGACTGTCCCTCCGTTCAGCCGCCACAAACCCGGCCTGCCGCAGCCGGGGTCATCGTACCGTTCAGGCCCAGGGACGCAGCTCGGCGTTCTTCTTCTCGAACGAGGCGATGGCGTCGGCCTTCTCCATGGTCAGGCCGATGTCGTCGAGCCCGTTGAGCAGGCAGTGCCGCTTGAAGTCGTCGAGGTCGAACGTGACCACGCCGCCGTCCGGTCCGCGGATTTCCTTGGCTTCCAAGTCGACCGACACCGTAGCGTTAGAGCCGCGCGAAGCGTCGTCCATCAGCTTCTCCAGATCCTCCGGGCTGACGGTGATCGGCAGGATGCCGTTCTTGAAGCAGTTGTTGTAGAAAATGTCGGCGAACGAGGTCGAGATGACGCAGCGTATGCCGAAATCGAGCAGCGCCCACGGCGCATGCTCGCGCGAGGAGCCGCAGCCGAAATTGTCGCCGGCGACCAGGATCTGCGCCTTGCGATAGGCCGGCTTGTTGAGCACGAAGTCCGGGTTTTCCGAACCGTCGTCCTTGTAGCGCATTTCGGCGAACAGTCCGCTGCCGAGCCCGGTGCGCTTGATCGTCTTGAGATAATCCTTGGGGATGATCATGTCGGTATCGACATTGACGATCGGCATCGGCGCGGCGACGCCGGTGAGCTTGGTGAATTTTTCCATGGTCTTTGCCCGTCTTCTTTTCGCTGCGGGGGATGTGTTGGCGCCCGGTTTACACAAAGAGGCGGGCAAATAAAAGGCAGCTGTCTTCGCTCGTGGTCCGGAACACAAGATCGGCACCAAACAGCTTCAAAACCGCCGCCCTATGGTGCACTTTCACCGGCATGACAACGCGGTCCAAAATCCTCTACGCCAGAGAACCAGCCCTCGACGCTGCCGAGTTCCGCCGCGTGCTGGTGGAATCCGGCCTCGGCGCCACTCGGCCCATCGATGACGAAGCCCGTTTGAAGACGATGCTTGCCAGCGCGGATATGGTGTTGACGGCGCGCCTCGATGCGCCTGGCAAGCCGCTGATTGGCCTCGTCCGCGGCATCACCGATTTTTCGTGGGTGTGCTACATTTCCGAGCTCGCCGTTTGCAAATCGGCGCAAGGGCTCGGCATCGGCAAGGGCCTGCTCGACGAAGTGCGGCGGCAGCTCGGGCCGTCCGTCGCCATCTCGCTGATTTCCGTGCCCGACGCCGTCGGCTTCTACGAGCGGATCGGCATGAAGCGCATGCCCGACGCCTTCTGGTTCGGCCGCGAGGGTTGACGGCCTGGCTAGGCCTCTGCACCGCAGCATCGCCTGTCGCGATCCTTCGCGCCCCCCTCTGTCCCTCCAGCGGCAAAAAGGACCGTCGCGGCGCACCCGCCCTTCTTGCTAGATCACATTCAATTCCCGAAAAGCCCGCCCTTCGGCGACACGGCTGTATCCAAACGCCGTGCAATCCACCGTGCGGTAGCCGCCATGCACGATCAGCTCGGCCAGCGCCTTGCCGACGGCCGGCGCCTGCTGCAGGCCGTGACCGGAAAAACCGTTGGCGAACAGGAAATTCTTCACCTCAGGATGCGGGCCGATCACCGCGTTCTGGTCGAGCGTGTTGTAATCGTAATGGCCGGCCCAGGCGCGTGTCGGCTTGATCGCCTCGAAGGCGGGAATACGGGTGGCCAGCACCGGCCAGATCACCTCTTCGAACAGCGGCCAGTCGGGCTCGAAATCGCCAGGATCGGCAGGACCGTCGCCCTCTTCCGGTTCGGCGCCGCCGGTGATGTAGACCGAGCCCTCTGGCCGGACATAGATGCCTGAGGGATCGACCAGCAGCGGCATGTCGGCATATTTTTCGCGTGCCTCGAAGACGAACACATTGCGCTTGCGCGGCTCCACCGGCAGCGCCAGCCCGGCCATATCAGCCACCTGGCCGGCATTCGGCCCGGCGGCGTCGATGACTATGCCGGCCTCGAGCCGCTCGCCATTGCCGAGGCTGACGCTGGTGACACGATCGCCCTGGCGCTCGATGCCGGTCACATCAGCGGTGATGAAATCGATGTTTTTGCCCCGCAGCGCCTTGCGGAACAGCATCAGCATGGCATGCGCGTCGAACCAGCCTTCGCCGCTGCGGCCATAGGCGCCGGCGGTGATGCCCTCGGCCGACAGCCATGGGAAGCGACGCACCAACGCATCCGCATCCTCAAGCACGATGTCGGCGCCCTCGGCCATCTGCGCCTCGTGGTTGGCCCGCAGAATCGGCAGCCCGTTCTCGCCGGCAAGGATGAGATAGCCGCCTTCGCGAAAGCCGATATCGGCATCGGCTCCGAATTCTTCCGTCAGCCGTCTGAACAGCTTCAGCGTGAACTGAGACAGGCGGATGTTCTCGGGAATCGAAAACTGCTGGCGAATGGAAGCGCAGGACAGCGTCGTTGCCGCATGGGCGAATTGCGGGTCGCGCTCGACCAGCGCGATCGAGCCCGAAAATCCTTCCCCGCGCAGATAATAGGCAATCGAGGAGCCGACGATGGCTCCACCGATGATCACGACGTCGTAGCGCACTTTTTCGCTTCTCCAGTTCTAGAGCATGATCCCGAACGCCGGTTTTCGGAATCAGGCTCCAATTCATACAACCGGCAGGATGATCTCGAAGCGCGTGCCGCGCTCGGAGTCAACCAGCCGGATCGTGCCATCATGCGATTTCAGGAGGGCCAGCACGATGCCGAGGCCCATGCCGGTGCCGCCTGAATCGCGGCGCGTGGTGAAGAATGGCTCGAAGATGCGGGCCTGGTTGCTGGGCGAAATGCCGGCGCCATCGTCGCTCACCTGGATCGTTGCCTTGCCGTCCGCGCTCGCCGCTGTCATCGAAACCAGCGTCGCGCCATGCCGCGCCGAATTGTCGATGAGATTGGCCAGCACGATTGCCGCGTTCTCGGCCGAGATGCGCAGGCCGGTATCACCGCCCGCCTCGATACGAACCGCCAGCCTGTCTTCGGCCGGCAGCAGCGCCAGTGCGCCACCAAGCGACGTGCTTTCGCCGCTGGGGGCAAGATTTTCGGCGCGCGCCAGGTCGAGCAGGCGGCGCACCAGAAGGTTGAGCCGCACGGCATCGGTGACGATATTGTTCGAGAACCGCCGCCGCTCGGCCTCATCCATCGCGCTGCCCGAATCGCGCAGCAGCTCGGCCGCCCCCTGGATCGCCGTCAGCGGCGATTTGAGCTCGTGCGAGACATGCGTGGCGAAGGTCTGGATGCTGTCCGAGCGCGCATGCAGCTTTTCGGCCATGTCGAGAAAGGCGGCGGACAGCGCTGCCATCTCGCTTGTGCCGTGGTGGTCGAGCGGCCTGATCGCCTCGCGGTCACCTGCGGCGATGCGCTTCGTGCGTTCCATCAGCGCGTAGATCGGCCGGCTGACGGTGCGCAGGAAGACAAGCGCGATGAGCAGCGTGCCGCCGAGGATGGCGATCGCCGCCAGCACCACCTTGCCGCGCTCGCCATAGAGGTGCTTGACGATGTTGTTCGGCGTTCGCGACAGGTAGACCACGCCGGCGACCTTGCCGGCGACCGCGACCGGCAGGGCGACGAAAACGCGGACTCTCGTGCCGCGGCTCACCGAGTAGAGCGATGGCGGCGGCTCGTCGGAGATCCTCTGCCTGAGCGCGCTGGCGTAGCGGCCGACAAGTGCTGCGTGAACCTCCTCGACGGCGCTGAGCGACATGCCGACCTCTTCGCGTCCGGCGATGACGACGCCTTTTGCGTCGAGCAGCCGGAAGCCGGCAAGCGTGGTTTTCTGCGTCTCGGCAAGAATGCCCGACAGCCGTGCCCCGACCGCTGAGAAGGCGGGATCGACGATGGCGGCAGTGGCCACAGGCCGGGTCGGCTGAACGGAGTCAGAGGCAAGATCGAGGCGCGGCTCGATCGGCCGGTAGGGAGAGTTCGGATCGCTGGCACTGGCGGCAGGCACGGCCGCTCCGAGCTTCTCGGCCGGGATGCCGGCGTCGCGGACCTCTTGCGCATAGATGGCGGCAAGGGCGGCACCTTGCGCGATCAGCTCGGCCTCGGTCTGGCGGATCAGCTGGTTCTCGTAGAGCCGGAAGAAGAACAGGCCGACCAGCGGCAGCGCCATCACCATGATGAGGATGGCGACAACGATGGTGGCGAGGCGCGGCCGCCATTTGCTGCCAATCCATTTTTGGGCGCTCACGCGCCGCACCGGCCCAGCCGGAAGCCGACGCCATGCACGGTCTCGATCGCGTCCGTGCAGCCGGCCGCCGCCAGCTTGGCGCGGATGTTGCGGATATGGCTGTCGACGGTGCGATCGGCGACATGGATGTTGGCTGCATAGGCATTGGCCATCACCATGTCGCGGCCGAGCACATGCGCCGGTCGCGCCAGAAACCCTTTCAGGATCGCGAATTCGATTCCCGTCAGCACCAGCGGCCTGCCATCGAAGCTGGCGGCGTGGCTGGCCGGCACCAAAGCCAGCCTGCCATGCGAGAACTGCCTGTCGTCGGTCTGTTCCGCCTTTGTCGGACGGGCGCGTCGCAGGATGACATTGACGCGGGCGACCAGCTCGCGCGGGCTGAACGGCTTGGTGACATAGTCGTCGCCACCCATTTCGAGGCCGAGGATGCGGTCGATCTCTTCATCGCGCGCGGACAGGAACAGCACCGGCACGTCCGATGTGTGCCGCAGCCGCCGGCAGACCTCCAGCCCGTCCATCTCCGGCATGCCGATATCGAGCACGACAAGATCGGGGGCGCGGCGCTCGATCGCCAGCAGGGCGGCGGCGCCGTCGGACACGGCAACCGTCTTCATCCCGGCCTTTTCGAGCGCAAAGCAGATGATCTCGCGGATGTGCGGATCATCGTCGGCGACCAGAATGTGATGCGGCATGAATCAGCGGCCCGGCACGAAGGGTTCGGAGCCCTGAGGAACCACGAACGGGATACGTGTGTCGAGAGTGCGAAGCAGCCGCCAGTCGCGAAAGCTCCAGGCGCGCCAGTTTTCTTGGCGCGCGCGATAGTGGGCCTCGTCCTGCCCAAGCAACCGGACGAGTTCGCGGTAGGAGGAAACGCTGGCCGCATTCGTCTTGCCCTGATGCTCGAGGAAGCGATCGAGCGCCGGCCAGGCGCTGGGACCGAGCGAACGCAGATACCAGAAATCGAGCTCAGTGCCCTGGCCGGTCATTTCGAATGAGTGCTCGACATTGTAGTTGGCGATCAGCGCCGCGAAGTTGATGAAGCAGCAGGCATAGAGCGTCACCGAAAGCGTCAGAAGATTGGCGGAAAGCAGCCATTCGTTGGATTTCTCGAGCGCGATGCGGGCGATGATCAGGGCAAGGCCCGCCGCCACCAGCCCCATCCAAGCGAAGGCGGCGATGCGCCAGTAGGTCAGCGCATAGACCCCGATATAGAGGTCGAGCCGCAGGATCGACGAGACGACCAGCATGATGTTCTGCGCCACCCAGATATAGACCAGCCGGCGGATGAGCGGATCGCCGGAGGTCGTGCTGCCCGGCCGCAGCGCTGCCAGGACGAAGCCGGCGGCGAGCAGCGCCGTGACGATCAATGGATAGGCGCCGCGATGCGCATAGGCGGCGTAGGTCAGCCCGTCGGGAAGGGCGATGCCGCCCCACAGATAGGTGGCGTCGAGCGCGGTCTGCATCGCAAACAGGATGTTGAAGACGACCAGCGCGCGAAGAATGGCGGCCTTGCCGAAGATGATGTCCTCGATTGCCGTGACGGGTTTTGTCGTCGTCACCCGGCCGACAGGCACAGGCAACACCACACGCGGAATGCGACGGAGAACGCGCGGCAGGCGCGGACGCAAAAAGGCCCAGACACCGGCAAGCACCAACAACCAGAAGGCCAACCGCGGCAGCTGGATGAACTCGAGCAGTGCGAGGAGATCGATCAGCGACAGCCAGTATTCGACAACCGGATTGGCGGCGCCGAACAGCGCGAGAAACACGGCACCCAACGTCAACGGCATGACCCAGACGGCGATCGCCGCAAAGCGGATGCGCCGCCGGCCAAGCCGCCGCGCCGCCTTGCGCCAGCGAAGGAAATCGTGGACGAACCGCAATGGTGCCGCGAGCAGGAAGAGCGCGACCTGGCCGGCAATGCGGGCAAGCCCGTGCCGCAGCCGGCCGACCAGCGAAAGCGCAAAGACGGCCATCGCCGCCAGCCCGATCGCGACAGACAGCGCGCTGACATTTTCAATGAGCGGCAGCAGCGCCACAAGCAAGGCGGCAAGTCCGAGCCACAGGCCGCGGGCGCTGAGCGCCGAAGGCTGGATGGCCGCGGCTGCGGCGGCAAGCGTAATGCCAAACAGGAAAAGCGTGATGCCGACGGGCTGGCCGTAGAAGAAGAAATCGGCCAGCGCGGCAAGCAGGACCGCAACGCCGAAGCGCGCGCAATAGCTCGGCGCGGCCGTGAGCAACGATGTCATGATCGGACTTTCTCAGCGGCTTTGATCCGGCCGGCATATCTGGGCAGAGATTTGGGGATGAAGGGGAAGAGGGTCGCCGAAGTGCCGGGTGGATCGACGAGCCACCAATCTTCGCTACGGAGCCGGTAAGGCAGCGACCAACGGGAATTTGTTTGCTCTTGCATGCCGCCCTTTTCGCCGGCCGAAATGCGGGCAGCGAGGCGGATGCGAGGAGATTTTCGGGAGTTTTATGCAGTTTTTGTGCAGGCCAAGACGGCTTGCCTCGACCGGCCGCAGGCGGCATAGATCTGGTATGACGACCGAAACCTACCGCCCGCGCCGCTCGGTGCTCTACGTCCCGGCTTCGAACGACAAGGCACTGGCCAAGCTTCCGTCGCTGGCCTGCGATGCCGTCATCATCGACCTCGAAGATGCCGTCGCCCCGGCCGACAAGGTTTCCGCGCGCGAAAAACTGGCCGGCATCTTCGCCGATCGCCCCAGCCGCCGCTGCGAGATGGTCGTGCGCATCAATGCGCTTTCCAGCGAATGGGGCGCCGACGATTTGCTGGCTGCGGCACGCTGCGAGCCCGACGCCATCCTGCTGCCCAAGGTCGACACACCGCGCGATGTCCTCGAACCCGGCGACGTCCTCGACGACAATTTCGCACCGGACGCGGTGAAACTATGGGCGATGATCGAAACGCCCAAGGCACTGCTCAACATCGGACCGATTGCCGAGCTTGGCCGCGATCCGGCCTCGCGGCTGGTCTGTTTCGTTGCCGGAACGAACGATCTGGTCAAGGAAACCGGCATTCTCGCCACGCCCGACCGGCGCTATCTCACACCGTGGCTGATGCAGATGGTGCTCGCCGCGCGCGCCGGTGGCCTTGACCTGCTCGATGGTGTCTTCAATGATTTTCGCGACCTGGACGCTTTTGCGCGCGAATGCGGGGAGGCAGCCGCCATGGGGTTTGACGGCAAGTCGCTGATCCACCCGGCTCAGATCGAGGCGGCGAACCGGGCCTTTGCGCCATCTGCCGAGGCGGTGGCCGAGGCGCGCTCGGTGAAAGAGGCCTTCGCGCTTGCCGAAAATGCCGGCAGCCAAGTGATTGCGCTGAATGGAAAGATGGTCGAGCGGCTGCATCTGACACAGGCCGAAAAACTGCTGGCGAAGGCGGCCGCCATCGGGGCATGATTGGCAACTCACGACAGGAATGAAAAATGAAACTCTACCGCTTTCTGTCCGCTCCGGACGATTCCAGCTTCTGCCACAAGGTAACCGCGGCGCTGAACAAGGGCTGGCACCTGTTCGGCTCACCGACCTATTCCTACGACCAGGAGGCCAAGGCCATGCGCTGCGGCCAGGCCGTGGTGAAGGATATCGAGGGCCAGGAATACGGGCCCGACACCAAGCTCAGCGACTGGTAGGGCGCTGACATCGCTCGTCCTTCGTCATCCTAGTAAAACAAGCTTATCCTGCTGTCCGAGTGAGCAGTTCTTGGCGAAAGCCGGAACGGCAGCCAACGGCGGCGCGCACGACCCGATCAGCGCCAAAAATGCAAGTCTGGCGCACTTTCCAATGCTAGTCGTCGCATCGCTGTCGGCCGCGAAAGGCGAAGCAAGCTCTATGACGGGCCGGCGTAGCTGTCCATTGTTTCCCTCGCGGTGCTATTAGTCGTGTTGCCGAGGGCGACCAATCACCGAAAGGCGTCTCCGACAGAAGCTGATCCCATGTCAGCTTGCTAAGTGAACAGTTTTAAAACTGTCCCCGGGTTTCCCTGACGGCGGAAGGCCCGGCATCAAATGCTACGATTCCGAAACCGAATCGAAATAATTTCGCGGCTATGAACGCCGATGGGCGCGCATTTGAGGGGTGGATTGCCATGAGGTTGAGGTTCGAATTGCGGTCGGCACTGGCCCGGATCGTCAGCGCCATGGCGACATCCTGCTATGGTCGTTTTGTCCATTCCCGCGCCGCGAACCTTTCCATCGTCATGGCGCTGAGCCTGCTGCCGTTGGTCGGGGCGATCGGGTTTGCGATCGACTATACCAACGTCCTCCGCGAAAAGAATGAGTTGCAGGCCCTTCTCGACGCCGCCCTGCTGGGGGGCGCGGCGCAGGGCGCCACCTCCGCCGAGGCCACGGCGACGTCCCTGTTCAGCGGGTTCATCGCCGGCAGCCCGGATTTCGCGGCCGACCCGGACCTGAAGGCCAACATGTCCATCAAGCTGGACAACAGTACGCTCTCGGGCAGCGCGACCTACAGCTACCCGCGCTTGTTCCCGTTTGTCTTGGGCGACCCGACCGTCAACGTTCGCGTCACGTCCGCCGTCAAGATGGCCACGTCGGCCGTCCCTTGCATCATCGTCCTTGCGAATAACCCGCAGGCGCTGCTGCTCAATAGTGGCGCCAACGTGGATGCCGAGTCCTGCGTGATCGACGTTCATTCTACCAGGGACCCGGCCTTCATCATGAATGCCGGCGTCACCATGAACATCAGCAAGCTCTGCGTGAAGGGCACGAAATACATCAAGAACGGCGGTACGCTGTCCAAGCTGGAGACGGCATGCGCCGTCACGGCGGATCCCTATGCCGGCGCCATTCCTGAGCCCGCCGTTCCCTCGGCCTGCACCACATCCGGCGCGCGTGACGGACAGACGCAGACCTTGAACCCGGGACTGCACTGCTGGGTGAACTTCAATGGCAGCCCTACCATCACGTTCAATCCGGGCCTTCATATCATCAAGGGACCGATGATCATCAATTCCGGCGCCAAGGTCATCGCCGAAGGCGTCACCTTCTACTTCCCGGATACCGACAGCATGATCCAGGCCAACGGCGCCCTCACAATCACGGCCTCGGCCCCGAGCAGCGGTGCCTACAAGGATATCCTGATGTTAGAAAAGACGAGCGATCCCGCCAACAACGCCAACAAGCGCCAGTATGTGTTCAACGGCTCGAACGGCGAGTCTCTGACTGGGATCATCTATCTGCCCAACCGGGACGTCACCTACAACTCGACCACGAACATCACCTCCAGCAAGATCTCGATGGTCGTGAACACCATGATCATCAACTCCGCCAACTGGAAATTCAGCGGCATCGCCGGCCAGTCGGCGAAGATCTATCTCTCACAGTGATGCGCGCCGGCGCAAATGACGCCGAACCGGAGCAGGATAGCGGCGACGAAGCGTGGGCCGTTACTCCGCCGCCTCTTCGATCCGCTCCATATCATCGTCCGACAGGCCGAAATGATGGCCGATCTCGTGGATCAGCACATGGGTGACGATGTCGCCCAGCGTCTCTTCGTTCTCGGCCCAGTAGTCGAGAATGGCGCGGCGGTAGAGCGTGACGCGGTTCGGCCCCTCGCCGGTCTGCGGATTCCAGCGTTCGGCGATCCCGCGCCCCTCGAACAGGCCGAGCAGGTCGAAGGGCGTTTCTAGCGACAGATCGTCCATGATCTCGTCGGTCGGGAATTCGGCGATCTGGATGACGATCTCGCCGGTCAGCTTGCGAAATTCCTCCGGCAGATGGGCGTAAGCCTCCAGCGCCAGGAACTCCATTTCCTCCATCGATGGCGAAAGCTGGTCGTGCCAGACACGGGTCTTGTAGATGCGGGCCATGCTTTGTCCTTCTGATCCCGGCATATAGGCTTTCGAGCCGAAATCGGCAAATGGCCGGGTTGCCGTCCACACGCGGACAGGAATAAATTCCCCATGACTCCGCTTGACTCTTCGGGCGCCCTCTGGAATCTATTAGAACATAACAGGAACAATTGTGAGTGGAAGCTGACCGTCATGGCGACAAGCGCCGTGGCGCGGGAGACTGTTTTTGCCCTGCGCCGCCAGATCGCGAAGATCGAGGGAACGCTGCCCGAGCGCCTGGAGGCGCCGGCCGGCGCAGCCCCCGTTGATGCGGATGTCACCCCCCAGAATCCAACAGCGGATGTCACACCCCAGGGTCTAACAATCGTCCGCCGCGGCCTCGCCGTGGCGCCGCCCGATGCGTTTCTGCGCACCGGCGCCGAGGGTCTCGATACCGCGCTCAGCGGCGGCCTGCCGAAGGCGGCGCTGAGCGAGATCCATGGCGCCGCGACCCGTGATGCCGGGGCCGTCGCCGGCTTCGCCCTGTCGCTCGTCAGCCTGATTCTCAAACAGGGGCCGCGATTGCCGGTCCTGTGGATCGGCACCGCGGAAATCTTCCGGGAGGCGGGCTTCCCCTATGCCAGAGGGCTTCACGCCGTTTTCGGCATCGAGCCGGAGCAATTGCTGTTTTCCGAAGCGCCAAAACTCCTCGACGCGCTGTGGATCGCCGAGGAGGCCGCCCGGATGACGGCGCTCGCCGCCGTCATCCTCGAAATCCGCGGCAGCCCGCAGCGGCTGGATCTCACCGCGACGCGGCGGCTGCACGCCCGGGCGCAGAATGCCGGCCGGCCGGTCTTCCTGCTGCGCCAGGCCGGCGAGGCAGAGCCTACGGCGGCACCCGTTCGCCTCATCCTGTCGGCGGCGCCGTCGGCATCCCGCCAGACGATCGCCGGGCCACTTGCCGGCTCGATCGGCCGTCCCGCCTTCACCGTCAGCATCGGCAAGAGCCGCACGGCCTTGCCAGGACAATTCACACTGGAGTGGAACCCCGATGAACACAGTTTCGAAGAAAGACGGGGCGAGGAAAGAAGGGCAGCGAATTCTGTCCCTGTGGTTCCCGCACCTCGCCGCGGAAAGGGTCCTGCGGCAGCGTCTGGGGCGGTCCTGGCGTTCCCGGCCGTCGGATCACCTGCCGCTGGTGATCAGCCATCGCCAAGCGAACGCGCAGCGCATCGCCGCCCTCGACGAGCGGGCTGAGGCGCTTCACCTGAAGCGCGGCATGGGCATAGCCGACGCGCGCGCCATGCATCCGTCGATCGACGTGGTGGAAGCCGATCCCGAGGCCGACCGCCGCCTGCTCGAAAGTCTTGCCGACTGGTGCGACCGCTACACCCCGCTGGTGGCGCTCGACGCAGCCGATGGCCTGTTCCTCGACGTCACCGGCTGCACCCATCTTTTCGGCGGCGAACGCTCGATGCTCGACGACATCCTGTCGCGCTTTTTCTATCAGGGTTTTGATGTCCGCGCCGGCCTTGCTGCCACGCCAGGTGCTGCCTGGGCGGCAGCGCGGTTTGCCAGTGACCGCATCGTCCCCGGTGGCGAGGAGGAGGCGCTTCTCGCACCCTTGCCGCTGGCGGCGCTGCGCATCGAGCCTGATATCCGCGCCAGCCTGGAAAGCGTGGGCCTGCGCACGGCGGGCGCCGTCATGGCAGCCCCGCGCGCGCCGCTCGCCCGCCGCTTCGGTGTCTCGCTGCTTTTGCGTCTCGACCAGGCGCTCGGCCGCCTCGACGAGGCGGTGTCGCCGCGCCTGCCGGTCGCGCCGCTTTCGGTCGAACGCCACCTCGCAGAACCCATCATGCTGACCGACGAAATAGAGCGGCTGGTGAAAATGCTGGCGACGACTTTGAAGGTGGATCTCGAGCGCCGCGGCGAAGGCGCAAGAAGGCTGGCGCTGCTGCTCTTCCGCGTCGACGGGGCCGTCAGCCGGATCGCCGTCGGCACGTCGCGGCCGCTGCGCGAGCCGCTGCTGATCCAAAAATTATTTCACGAAAGGCTAGCCGCGCTCGAACAGGACATCGATGCCGGCTATGGCTTCGATCTCGTGCGCCTCTCCGTCCTGTCGGCCGCCGCCTTCGACATGCAGCAGGCCGATCTCGCCGGCGAGACGCGCGATGACGGCGCCGATATTGCCCTTTTCGCCGATCGCATCCGCGCCCGGCTCGGCGACAGCGCGGTTTTGAAACCGGTTGCCGTCGAGAGCCATCTGCCCGAGCGCGCCGTCGCCACGCTTCCCTTCGCGGAGGCGCCGCAAAGGGTCTCTCCGCCGAAGAAGCCGGACAAGATACAAGACACTAAGCCTGGCTTCCGGCCGGAACGCCCCATCCGGCTGTTCCGTTCGCCCGAACCGATCGAGGTCCCGGCCACCGAAATGCCTGAGGGACCGCCCATGAACTTCCGCTGGCGGCGCGCGCTGTATCGGGTCGCGCGCGCCGAAGGGCCGGAACGCATCGCCCCGGAATGGTGGCGGGAGGCGGCGGGGCAGGAAGACGCGCCGACCCGGGATTATTTCCGCATCGAGGATAGCGACGGCCGCCGTTACTGGCTCTACCGCCAGGGTCTCTACGGCGCCTCTCAAGTCCCGCCGCGCTGGTTCATGCATGGGGTCTTCGCATGAACGCGCTGGCGGCCGTTCCCTATGCCGAATTCGGCATCCAGTCGAATTTCTCGTTCCTGCGCGGCGCCTCGAAACCGGAGGAGCTGGTGGTCGCGGCAAAGTTTTTGGGATTCTCGTCGATCGGGCTTGCCGACCGCAACACGGTGGCCGGTGTCGTGCGCGCCTGGCAGCAGGCCAAGGTGGAAGGCCTTTCCTATCATCCCGGCTGCCGCCTGGTTTTTTGCGACGGCACGCCCGACGTTCTCGCCTATCCGCAGGACCGCAAGGGCTGGGGCCATCTCTGCCGCATGCTGACGCAAGCCAATATGCGCGACGAAAGCGAAAAGGGCGCACCGCTTCTCTATCGCGACGACCTTTTCGAATGGGGCGATCTCATGTCGCTGGCGATCCTGCCGGATCTGTCGGCGCCAGATGATCTTAAAATGATTAGTCGGCTCAAGGATCGTTTTGGCAAGGCTTTGCGGCTTGCCGTTTCGCCGGATTATCACGGCAACGACCGCTTCCGCATCGAGCAGGCAGCTTCCATGGCTGAGGCATCGGGCATTCCGCTGATGGCGACCAACGACGTTCTTTACCATACGTCCGAACGACGCCGGTTGCAGGACGTGCTGACGGCGATCCGCCTCAACGTGCCTGTTGCCGAAGCGGGGCTGGAACTGGCGGCCAATGCCGAGCGCCATTTGAAGCCGCCAATGGAGGTGGCCCGGCTTTTCCGCAGACATCCGCAGGCACTGGCGGAAACGCTGCGCTTTGCCGGCGAATTGAGCTTCTCTCTCAGTGACCTCCAATACAACTATCCCGACGAACCGACGGAATCGGGCCTCGGGCCACAGGCCGAACTGGAAAGGCTGGCTCGAGAGGGAGCGGCGATACGGTACCCTTCAGGCGTTCCCTCCGATGTGACAAAGCGCATCCAGGAAGAGCTCGCTTTGATCGAGCGCCTGAATTACGCGCGCTATTTTCTGACCGTCTACGACATCGTCAAATTCGCCCGCAGCCAGGGCATACTCTGCCAGGGGCGCGGCTCCGCGGCCAACTCGGTGGTCTGTTATTGCATCGGCATCACCGAAGTGGGCCCCGAGCGGATCGACTCGCTTTTCGAGCGTTTCATTTCCGAGGAAAGAAACGAGCCACCTGACATCGATGTCGATTTCGAGCATGAAAAGCGCGAAGAGGTCATCCAGTACATCTACTCGAGATACAGCGCCAAGCGCACCGCACTTGCCGCGGCCGTCGTCAGCTACCGGGGCCGGTCGGCGATGCGCGAAGTGGCCAAGGCGATGGGCCTGTCGGACGATATCAGGAGCGCGCTGTCCAGTTCGATCTGGGGTTGGTCGACCTCGGAGCTCGGCGAAAAGGAGACCAGGGCCGGCGGCCTCGACCAGACCGATCCATCGACAAGGCATGTGATCGAATGCGCCAACGAGATCATGGGCTTTCCCCGTCATCTGTCGCAGCATGTCGGCGGCTTCGTCATCACCAGGGACCGGCTCGACGAGATCGTGCCCATCATCAAAACGGCGATGGACGAGCGCAAGATGGTCGAGTGGGACAAGGACGATCTCGACGCGGTGAAAATCCTTAAAGTCGACGTGTTGGCGCTCGGCATGCTGACCTGCCTGCAGCGCGCCTTCAAGCTCTTGGAAGACCATTATGATGATGCGCGGGATCCGTATGGCCGACCCTATGTGCTGGCCACCCTCCCTGCCGAGGACAAACATGTCTACGACATGATCTGCCGCGCCGACACGCTCGGCGTCTTCCAGATCGAATCCCGCGCCCAGATGTCGATGCTGCCGCGTCTCAGGCCGAGAACATTCTATGACCTCGTCATCGAAGTGGCGATCGTGCGGCCGGGCCCGATCCAGGGCGACATGGTCCATCCCTATCTGCGCCGCCGGCAAGGCAAGGAAAAACCTGAATATCCCAGGCCGGAACTGGAAGAGATACTCGGCAGGACGCTTGGCGTGCCACTGTTCCAGGAACAGGCGATGAAGATCGCCATCGTCGCCGGCGGCTTCAGGCCAGGGGAGGCCGATGAATTGCGCCGCGCCATGGCCACTTTCAAGCGCACCGGCACGATCGGCAATTATCGCAAGCGGATGGTCGACGGCATGGTTTTGCGGGGCTACGAGAGAGACTTCGCCGAGCGCTGCTTCAAGCAGATCGAGGGATTCGGCGAATACGGCTTTCCCGAAAGCCATGCCGCTTCCTTCGCCCTGTTGGTCTATGCCTCGTGCTGGTTCAAGACCTTCTATCCCGACGTGTTCTGCGCCGCGATCCTGAACTCCCAGCCGATGGGATTTTATCAGCCGGCTCAGCTTGTTCGCGACGCGCGCGATCATGGCGTCGAAATCCGCGACGTCGACGTCAATTTTTCCGGTTGGGATTGCGCGCTGGAGGAGGAGCCTTTCGATCAGGCCCGCATCCTCGAACGCCATGCCCAGATGCGTGGCGTCATCCGGACCAATCATGCCGTCCGGCTGGGTTTCCGCCAAGTCAAAGGTCTGTCGAAGGAGCGCATGGAGGTGTTTGTCGCCAGACGCAGCGATGGCTACGCATCCGTTCGCGATGTCTGGCTGCGTTCAGGCCTCTATGTCGATGAGATCGAGAAACTGGCGCAAGCCGACGCTTTCCGTTCGCTTGGTCTCGACCGCCGCGACGCCCTGTGGGCGGTCCGCGCCCTCGACGGCAGGAGTGCCGCCGAGACCCTGCCGCTGTTCGACCGGCCGGCGGTCCGTTTGCGCGACCTTGAACCCGAAACCAGGCTCCCGACAATGCCGCTCGGCGAGCACGTCGTCCACGACTACCGTTCGCTCGGCCTGTCGCTGAAGGCGCATCCGCTTGCCTTTCTGCGCCAGCGGCTGGATCGTTCCGGCGTCACGCCCAATGCGCGCCTCCCCTCCGTGCCGGATGGCAGGCGGGTCTCCGTCGCCGGCCTGGTGCTCGTGCGGCAGCGCCCAGGCACTGGCAAAGCGATTTTCCTGACGCTGGAAGACGAGCAGGCGGTCGCCAACGTCATCTTCTGGGAAAGAACCTTCAATCGCTACCGGCCCATTGTCATGGGGGCGCGGCTGGTCCGTATCACCGGCAAACTGCAGTCGGAATCGAACGTCATCCATATCGTCGCCGAAAAGGTCGAGGATCTGACGCCCTGGCTGTCCGTGCTTTTGGAGGAGAGGCCCGATGTACCTGTCGTGCAAAACGACCGGCAGGATATCGCGGCGCTATCGGGGAAGGCAGAAAAGGTCATGCCCAAGGGGCGCAATTTTCAATAGGGGATACCGGTGCGGCGGTGCACAATCTTGCGAAATGTCGGCGCGAAAGATCACTACAGTTCAGGACGGTCCGCCCAGGCGCGGCGGCGGCAATCCGTCGTCGAAGGGGAGCGAGCGCGCCTCCGAAGGCAGCATGATCGGGATGCCGTCACGCACCGGATAGGCAAGCCGCGCGAGCCTCGAGATGAGCTCGCCGCGCTCCGGATCCCAGGTAAGCGGGCCCTTGGTCAGCGGGCAGGCCAGCAACTCCAGCAGCTTGGGATCGACATTGGCCTTCTTTCCGTCACGCCCATCCACCATTCGGCCCGTCCTCTCACCAGCATTTAAGCTTCGCGCGGCTCTTCCTTCTCCCCTTGTGGGAGAAGGTGGCCGAGCGAAGCTCGGTCGGATGAGGGGTGTTCCAGCTTGGCACCGACCGCGCTCCGTCCAGCACCCCTCAACCGTCTTGGCGCTACGCGCCAATCCACCTTCTCCCACAGGGGGAGAAGGAAGAGCCTCCTACTGCAGGCTCGACCCGAAATCCTCGTTTTCGCGCGCCAGCGCCATTTCGGTGATGGCGATCAGCGTTTCGGCGCGTGTCTTCAGGTCCGCCGCTTCGAGCAGCGCCTGTTTCTCGGCCGGCCCGTAGGGAGCCATCATCGACAGCGCATTGACCAGCATGGCATTTTCGGCGCGGCTGACGCTTTCCCAGTCGGCTTCGAGTTCGTTGGCCTGCAGATAGGCACGAAATGCCTTGAGCAACGCCGGCCGGTCGATCCCGGCCTCCGCCTGATCTTCATCGAGATCGGTGAGAAAGGGAGCAAACCGGCACTGGCGGAAGGGCGTCTTGACCGCGAGCTCCTGCACGATGCGGAACCGGCACACGCCTTGCAGCGAAATCAGGTAACGGCCGTCGCCACTCTCAGAAAGCGCAATGATGCGCCCGGCGCAGCCGACATTGCAGAGTTCAGGCTCGCCATCGGCGCGCCGCGCGCCGTCGAGGCTGGGCTGTATGATGCCGATCAGCCGCGATCCGGCGATCGCCTCATCCACCATCTCCAGATAGCGCGGCTCGAAGATGTTGAGCGGCATGCGGCCTCCCGGCAGCAGCAATGCGCCTTCAAGGGGGAAGATCGGTACCGTCGACGGCAAATCCGTATCGAGCCGGTAATGCGCGTTTCCCGCCTGCACTTCAGTCCTCCGCTCGCTTCGTCGAGAAGCGCATCAATCCGCCCGCCGATCGCAACCTGGCGTGTAAATCGTCAGGAAGCGAAAAACGGATCGGGTCTGGCCCCTAATCTGGCGCAGCCGCCGCCGACCGCAAGGCCGCCAGGCAAAAACAGCTTGATGCGCGCTCAGGAAAACAGCAGCGACGACAATTTGCGCCGTGCAGCCAGAGTTGCTTCGTCGGTCATCCCCCATGCCTCGAAGAATTGCAGCAATTGCGTCTTGGCGCCGTCGTCGTTCCACGAGCGGTCGGCCTTGACGATTGCCAGCAGATTGTCAGCCGCCGCCATGCGCTCGCCATTGGCGTTCTGGATCATGGCAAGATCGAACCGTGCCTGATGGTCCCCGGGGTTCTCGGCCAGCCGACGCTCGAATTCGGCCGGATTGCCAAGTGCTGCTGCCTGTGCGGCAAGCGCCATCTTGGCGCGCACCGCGGCCAGCGGCGGCGCATCCTTCTTTGCTTCCGGCGCCCGCGCCAGCACGGCTTCGGCGCCCTCGGCATCGCCGGCCTCGAACAGCAGATCGCCAAGCCCGGCAATGGCCTCGATCGTCTCCGGCGCCTGTTCCAGGACCGCGTCGTAGATGTCCGCCGCGGTCTGCACATCGCCGGCGTCGCGCGCCTCCGCGGCCGCGGCAAGCGCCTCGGCCACCTGCGGCGCACCATTGGTCTTGCCGCCGACCTTCTCGATAAACGCGGCGATCTGGCTCTCGGGGATGGCGCCCATGAAGCCGTCGACCGGCTGGCCGTCCTTAAAAGCGATGACCGCCGGGATCGACTGGATGCCGAGCTGTCCGGCGATCGAAGGATGGTCGTCGATATTCATCTTGACCAGCTTGACCTTGCCGCCAGCGGCCGTGACTGCCTTTTCCAGCAGCGGCGTCAGTTGCTTGCAGGGCCCGCACCAGGGCGCCCAGAAATCGACCAGCACCGGCTGACGGCGCGATTCCTGGATGACGTCGGCGGCAAAAGCGGCGGTCGTCGTGTCCTTGATGACGTCGACGGCGACGGGCGGCTCGCCAAGCGCGACTTTCGCGGGGGTGGCCTCGGTGCCGCCATACTGCACTGTGGTGGCATATTGCCCGCCATTGCTGCCAAACGGGCCGCCAAATTGATTGTTGTCGCTCATCTCGTCACCCTTTCGGTCGCGCCGCCGGCCCACCGGCCCGGCACAACGTCCATATCCTCACTCAGAAGTCGGTTTATCGTCATCCATGTGGCGATCATGCCGTGACTTTCAAGATAACAGCATCATGCCCGGTTGCCTCGACGAATTTGACGAGGTCGGCGGCAGCGATCGATGTCGTTGCCTCGTTGCTCAGCGGATGGGCGTTGATGATGGTATGGCCCATCAACTCCTGGTCGAGTACCACCTTCACTCTTCGCGCCGTGTCGTTGATCACGCCGAACACGGTGACCGCGCCCGGAACGACGCCGAGAAGCTCCATCAGCATCTCCGGCTTGCCGAAAGACACGCGCCCGGCAGCGCCGATCACATGGTGGATCTGCTTGAGGTCGACCACCGCCTCCTCGCCGACGCTGACCAGGAAGAAATTGTCTTTCTTGTCCTTGAGGAATAGGTTTTTGGTGTGCCCGCCAGCGATTTCTCCGCGCAACGCCTGCGAATCGGCGACCGTGAACAGCGGCGGATGACGTAGGGTCGAGACCTCGATCCCAAGATCGGCGAGAAATGCAAAAAGCTCGGCTTCGGTTTTCGGCATGTTGTTTCTTGTCGGACTTGTTGTTGTCGCGGTTTAGATCACGCCGTTTACGGCCAATGACGCGGTCGAGACAAGACCGTCGCGCGGTGAGGCCGCCGATTCCGTTCCTGTCCTCGCTACGGAAGGCTTGTTTACGTCGCCGGCTGCGGACCAAAAAACCTGCGATTTCCCTGTTGCAATCGCCGCGCCCTTCAGCCATATAGGCGCGGCTTGCGGCCCAAAAAGCCGCGCGAGCGGGTGTAGCTCAGGGGTAGAGCACAACCTTGCCAAGGTTGGGGTCGAGCGTTCGAATCGCTTCACCCGCTCCAGTTTCTCTCAGGGAATCAAGCGATTAAATCGGCCGCCTTCGGGCGGCCGATTTGCTTTGTGGCCCTGTGTCGCGACCATGTCGCCACGGTGAGCTTTTCGTGCCAAAATCGGCGACGTATCGTCATCCATCTTTTCGCCTGGACCAGTTCAATCATAGATTGCCTTCATCTGAAGATGGGCCGTCAGTCTCACGCGGTGGTACTTTTTCGTTGACAGCCCGGAACGCTGAAAGGCGACCGCACCGGACAGCACTCGATCCGCATTAATGACCAATTCCGTGTCTGCTTTCGGTGGGTAGACGGCAACGCCGAGGACGTTGAAATCGCCGATTGCCATTGACGACCAAGAGTGGGGACGACCAAGAGTTGGAGATCTGCAATGCTACACTTTACTTCGCCGATCCACCCTGGCGAAATCTTGCGGGAGGAGTTTCTTGCCCCTCTGGGTCTGAAGCCTTACACGCTCGCCAAAAAGCTCCATGTGCCACGGACCAGGATTGAGCGCCTTGTGGCCGAAGTGACGCCCGTCACTCCCGACACTGCGCTTCGCCTTGCCAAGTTCTTCAATACGACGCCTCAGTTCTGGATGAACATGCAGGCCGCGTTTGACCTCACTATGGAAGCTGACGCGAAAAAGGAAGAGATCGCAGCGATTGACAGCTACGCCGAAGCGCCGCTTGCAGCTTAGCAGCAGGCGGACATCTTCGGCCGCCATATACGCCATTGATGAGAACCCGCTCGCCAGCTTGGGAACCGCATCGGTAGTCGGTCATTATATCGAGGAGCCGGCGGCTCCCCCCGTTCGGATGGAGAAATCATGCTGCGGATACCGATTGCTTTGTCTTTTCTTCTTGCCTTCAGCGCGCCCTCGACCACCTTCGCGCAGGACCCTTCCAAGAGCATAGAGAGCCAAACAGGCCGCATTGCTGTCGAGACCTTTGCCGAAGGGCTCGAACATCCCTGGGGCGCGACCTACCTGCCCGACGGCACGCTGCTGGTCACCGAGCGTCCGGGGCGCCTGCGGCTCGTCTCGACCGACGGGGCCGTTTCCGATCCGATCGACGGTGTGCCGGACGTCCTCGCCGACGGACAAGGCGGCCTGCTGGATGTGGCGCTCGATCCGGACTTTGCCAACAACCGGACGGTTTATCTCTCCTATTCGGAGCAGCGGAGCGGCGGCGCGGCCACGTCCGTCGGCCGTGGACGCCTGAACGAGAACGGGAGCGCGCTTTCGGGCTTCGAAGTGATCTTCCGGCAGGAACCAACCGTCTCGAGCCAGCACCATTTCGGTTCCCGCCTGGTGTTCGCGCCGGACGGCAAGCTCTTCGTTACGCTCGGCGAGCGCGGCAAGGCGCAACAGGCGCAGGACGCGAGCAATCATCTCGGGACGGTCGTCCGCATCAATCCCGATGGTTCTGTGCCTGACGACAATCCCTTCGTCGGCAAGGACGGCGCCGACGAGATATGGTCCTACGGCCATCGCAATGTGCAAAGCGCAGCGATCCATCCCGAAACCGGCGTGCTCTGGACGGCGGAAATGGGGCCGCGCGGCGGCGATGAGCTAAACATTCCGGAAGCCGGCAGGAATTACGGCTGGCCCGTGGTCAGCTGGGGGCGGCACTATTCGGGCAAACGCATCCCCGATCCATCGACACGGCCGGAGTTTGCCGGCTCCATCCATAGCTGGACACCGGTCATCTCGCCTTCCGGCATGACCTTCTACACCGGCGACATGTTTGCCGATTGGCGAGGCGACCTCCTGATTGGCGGACTGTCCGCGGCAGGCATCGTTCGTGTCAGAATTGACGGCGAGCAGTTCGCCGGCGAGGAAGTCCTCGCTCTCGGCAGCCGCGTCCGAGACGTGGTGCAGGCTCCCGACGGCGCGGTAATGGCGTTGACCGACGAGCCAGCGGGAAGGATATTACGACTGGCGCCGGCAGCGTCGCAGTGATCCCATGCGGCGCGACAGGAGCGGCACTTCGCGCGCCCGGCGTTGGCGGTCCTTTTGCAGAGATCGTCGGGGTTAAAACGCAATAGGCGGCAAGAACCGCCAGTGGTTCCTACCCTCGCACCGCAGCCAGCCGCGATGTGTATCGCGTGATCGCGGAGGATTGCGTCTACGCGCTCCCATCGATTTCGCTATCTCGCTTTGCTGGCTTGTGACCAGCAAGCGTTTGTTCGCCGCGCAATACGCCCCGGATAGAGTTAGGACTTTTGCTTTTCAACCTCGGACCAAGGTCCCTTGCGGACGGCTGTATTTAAACGAAACTGGCTAAATAGTGGACCTTCATATTAGAGAGTCCTCACATTTATGATCCAGAACCAACCTGGCGGGACGGCGATTCGTAAGGAGAAACCATGAAAACTCGAACCAGTCTGTTCGCAACGGTCGCCGCTCTCGCCCTTGTCGCGTCTCCGGTCTTCGCCGGGCCCGGCGGCAATGGCGGCGGGCACGGTAACGGCGGAAGCAACGGCAACGGCGGAAACTCTGGCGGGGCCGGATCGCAGGGACACGGAGCCGCAACTTCTGCGGCGGCTAAGGATAAGACGACGAGGGGAATTGCTCATGCAATGGGCGTCGTTTCGACGACGCCGGCCTCACCGCAGGCCACCCTGTCCTTGCAGGCAGCCTTGGACAAGTTCCTGGCAAGAGAGGCCGACCCGGCAGAGTCTTCCGACGACACATCCGGCGAAATTCCTGACGCAGCCGAATAAAATTGCAATTCGTGCGTCCGCGGCGGCGCACCGCAACTATCGAAAATTCTTGCCCGGCTGGCGGGCTCCTTCATCTGTTTGGCCGATGCCATGGGTCAAGGAAGAGCCCACATTGAGCCCAGATCCTCGGGGATCGCTGGACGGTCCTGCCCCTACAGACTGTCCAGAGAGCACCACCGGCTCCGGCCGGTGGTGCGTTTTTGCGTGGGCGCTCAACTGCACCAGCGGGGATCGACACGGCATCGACGCCCGACTTTCAAAGGCCGGCCCTCGATGCCAGATAGGGGGCCAAGGCAAGCGAATAGCTGGCCGTCAAATGGTGAAGGTCGCGCCAGACGATGATGTTGCCTGCGACTGCAGGACATAGGAGCGGGCCGCATATGGCATCGGTCATATCCACGAAGACCACATTCTTCTGCGACTTTGCTGCCAAGGCAAACGTGCTGTTCGATTCAACTTCACTGCGCTTGGTGAAGCATTTCGTTGGCGTAGTTCTCAAGCAATCGCCGGGGTCGAACCTGATATAGGGCGTGTTGCGGATCGCGACGATTTGCGAGCCTGTCTGCGTCAGTTTGCTCCAGAGGCTCCGTAACCCCTCAACCATCTGTTCTTGCGGAACGGCACTGTAGCCGGATTGACTGGTAAATGTCAGATACGGCCGCAGCTTGATGATCTCGGCGAGCACGTTCTCCCGCCATTCGGCACAAGACACGTAGGGTTTGCCATAGGCGACGATCGGGACACGGCTGAATGGGCAGGCGGACTTCGTAAAGGTGATCAATCTGAATTTGCGGTCCTTGGCAATCTTGTCCAGCGCCGGAATCCATTGGGCGGCATGAGAATCTCCCACGAGGACGATGGCCCTCGCACCGGCCGGATCGCCGAGAGAGCATTTTGTCGGTTCTGCACCTTCCTCCTGGTGGCACTTCGACAGATAGGCGACCGGCAAGTCTCGCTTCAGCCTGGCGAGGGGAGGGAGCAGGTTCACATCGTCCGGAACGGGGGCGTGGCTGAGCAATGCCGCCGGGCCGGGATAGGAAGGCGTCCCAATCAAGGCCGTGTCGATGCTTTCGGTGCGTAGGGAATAGAGCAGGCCGCCGGAGACCGCCACGCAAGCAAGTATCGCAAAAGTGCCGTATCCCAGCGGTTTCCATTCGACACGGGCGCGAGCCTCTCGATATCGTTGTTCCACATATCGATAAGACAAGTCCGATAGTGCGGTGGTCAGCACAATCAGCCCAAGACCGTTGACCAGCGACACGGAGTAGCCCTGCGCCAGAAAGAAAATGATCAGTGGCCAGTGCCACAGATAGATCGAGTACGACCGGTCGCCGATGAAGCGAAGCATTTTCGAATCAAGCCCGCGAAACCGACCGCGTTCAACCTCGCCGGCCAGGATGACAAGAACGGTAGCGAGGGTCGGCAGCAAGGCGCTTGCGCCTGGGAAAGGCGTTGACGCGGAGAACAACAGGGCGGATGCGAGGATGCCTGCCACGCCCACCGCCGCCAATGACTGTCGTGCGAACGCTCCCAGTCGAAACCCGTGTCCGGTGAGGGCCAACAGCCCTCCCAGCGCCAATTCCCATTTGCGCGTTTGGGTCACGAAATAAGCCTGGGCAGGGTCCATCTCGGTCAAGATCACCGACACGATCAGCGACCCGGTGAACACGAGCGACAATGCCCCGATCAATGAAAGTCTCAGCGGGAATCCTAGGCGACGCGCCAGCCAGATTGCCGCAACCATGAGGAGCGGCCAGACGATATAGAACTGCTCTTCTATCGAGAGCGACCAGTAATGCTGTACCGGGCTCGGCAGGCTGTCGGCATCGAGATAGCTGACGGCGATCGAGGCCAGCCGCCAGTTCTGGACATAAAGGGCGCTGGCACCGATCTGGTTGGCTGTTTCCTCCCAGCGCGCCTTCGAGAGGAAAAACAACGTCCCGCACAGCGTCACAAGCAGCACCAGGGTTGCTGCTGGCAGAAGCCGCCGGATTCGCCGGGAATAGAATTCGATCAGCGAGATCCGGCCGTCGCGCATTGCTGTTCGCGCAAGCAAGCCTGTGATGAGATAGCCCGAAATAACGAAAAAGACGTCGACGCCGACATATCCGCCGGGAAGAACATCCGGCCACAGATGAAAAACCACGACCAGAGCGACCGCGAGACCACGCAGCCCCTGTATATCCGGCCGAAACCGAGGTCCCTCGCGCACTGGCTGAAAACTGTCCCGCAATTCCGAACGGCCTGTCTCAAGAGAAATGTCGGACCGCAAACGTCAGACCACATCACGGGTCATTAGACGATATCAAAACCCGCTGGCGGCCACCATACCGCCGCACGCACCAAACGCGACGCACTGGAAGGGCCAGCGGCGTCAGTTCCGGGGAACCGCGAACATGTCGAAATTCTTCTTCCTGCCGAGATCGTTTTCGGTGAGTTTCGGACCGAACAGCGTCGTCGGCCCCACCAGGCGGACATCGTAGCCCTTGTCGGCAAAGAACCGGTGCATCCGCACCCGCTCGTCCATCGAAAGGTTGTGATTGACCTCGGACTTGATGTAGGGCCGGCATTCGTCGATCAGCGCGCCGATCGAGATCAAAACCGACAGATCATGCTGCTCCACATCGGTCTTGATGTAGCGCAGGCGCTTGATGCGCTGGCCGAGCCGGGCACGGATCAACGGCTCAATTCGCCGTCCCTCGACCGGGATACTGAAAGCGCTCCCGTGCTTCCACCGCGACACGCCGGTGTGGTCGCCGCCGTTCTCAAATCCCGGGTTGCCGTAGTCGAAGACGAACGACCCATCTTCCGGCGTCGCCGCGTAAGGAATCGGAAAAATATTCAGTCTGCAAGGGTTGAGCGCGGCATTGGCTCCGAGGATCGTGAAGGCAAAAGGGTTCGGCTCGAAAGCGAGGACCAGGCCCTGCGGCCCGCAGGCGAGGGCGATCGGTATCGTGCTGTCGCCAACCTGGGCACCAACGTCGATCGCCACGTCGCCATCGCTCAGGAACGTCCGCAGGTCATCGATTTCGCCCTGGGTGAGATCGAGGTCTGCCCCGCGCGGGTTCTTCCAGCGAGCGAATTCAATCTTCCCGTCTTTCGGGAGATCGATGACTTGTATCGAGTGGCCGTAAACGCGTGTTCTTGGCTTCAATCCAAGCAGATAGAAATATTCTTTTAGTCTCACCCCTTGCTGATAACGCAAACCATGACGGCATTTCAACCCGGGACTATCTGACGCCAGCGCCTCTGCGAAAATCCGACGGCGACATGCCGGCCAGCTTGCGGAACGACTTGTTGAAGGCGCTGAGCGAGCCGAAGCCGGAGTCCATCGCGACGCGCAGCACGTTGGCATCCTGGTGCATCAGCAGCGCCTGCGCGTAGCTGAGCCGCAGCAGGTTGACATATTCGTTGAGCGTCATGCCGGTCGATTTCTTAAAGATGCTCATGGCGTATTTGGGATGGATATCGGCCGTCGCCGCGATGTCCACACAGTCGATCTCGTAGAGGAAATTCTCCGCTATGAAGTCGCACATGCGCCCGACATTGCGCAGGGATTGCTGATCGAAAGGATTGCCTGCTTCCTGCTCGATCGAGGTTTCGGGGGCGAGCCGGTAGGGCTCGAACCGCACCCGCTCCAGCCGCAGCAACAGCTCGTTCACGGCGTGCTCGGCCTTGGCTGGATCGCCTGACCGGACATAGCGGTTCCAGCGCTCGAAATTGTCGCTGTCGGACCGATCGGTGGCATTGGTCACCAATGTCGCGCCCGTCATCAGCCGGTTGCGAATATCGGCGGGCAAATGCAGCCGGAAGAAATGCACCAGTGGCAGATGCGCGCCGGCGAAGACGGCATCGTCCGATGCATCGATCATCTGATGCGGCAGGCCGCCCCAGAACAGGCACATGTCGCCGGCCGAAAGCGAGATCTCGTGATCGTTCATGCGGTAGTGGACAGTGCCGCACATGATGAAGTTCACCTCGACCTGGGCATGCCAATGCGGCTTGAGCATCACCAGGGGATGATTGTGAAACGTCTGCAGGAGCAGCGGCAGGCCCTCCACGCTGCTGGCGCCAGGCTGGTAAAACGGTCTTTCCGGCATCTTACTTTCCGCCAATTCTTTATTCCCTTTGTCGCGGACAAGCCTTCGCCAGTGCCTAGTCTAGCCATGCTCGCGAAGAGAGAGCAAATGAAATGGGAGGATTTCGATGCGCATCACATTGACCTGCGCCGCGCTCGCGCTTGCCCTGGGCTCAGCCCCGGCCTTTGCGCAGTCCGGCGAAATCACGATCTGGAGCTGGAACGTCGCCGCTTCATCGCTGAAGGCCACTATAGAAGGCTTCAACAAGCAGTTCCCCGACGTCAAGGTCACGGTCCAGGATCTCGGCAACCAGCCGACCTACGACAAGTCGATCGCCGGCTGCGCCGCCGGCGGCGAGGGGCTGCCGGATGTCGTGACGATCGAGAACGGCGAGGCCGAGAACTACTGGAGCCAGTTCCCGGACTGCTTCGTCGACCTTCACACGCTGGGCTACACGGCCGAAGACCAGGCAAAATTCCCCGATTTCAAGCGCACCGAGCTCGAAGTGGAAGACAAGGCCTATGCGATGCCATGGGATTCGGGCCCGGTGGCGATGTACTATCGCCGCGACTTCTACGAGAAGGCCGGCGTCGATCCCGCGTCGATCAAGACCTGGGACGATTTCATTGCCGCCGGCAAGAAGATCCAGGACGCCAATCCCGGCGTGACGATGACCAACGCCGATTTCAACGGCGACTCCGAATTCTTCCGCATGATCGCCAACGAGCAGGGCTGCGCCTATTTCGCCGCCGATGGGCAGTCGATCACCGTCAATCAGCCGGCCTGTGTGGCGTCGATGACCAAGATCAAGGAGATGAAGGACGCCGGCATCATCACCTCGGCCGACTGGAGCACCAAGATCACCAACAACACCGCCGGCAAGGTCGCCACCCAGATGTATGGCGGCTGGTATGAGGGCACCATACGCACCGAATCGCCCGACGGCAGCGGCAAATGGGGCGTCTACCTGATGCCGAGCCTCACCGCCGACGGCCCGCGCGCCGCCAATCTCGGCGGTTCGTCACTCGCCATCACCTCGGTGTCCAACAACAAGGAGGCCGCCTACGCCTACCTGAAATACTCGCTCGCGACCAATGAGGGCCAGATAGCGATGCTGAAGGGCTTTGGCCTCGTGCCGTCGCTGATCTCGGCGCTCGACGATCCCTATGTCTCCGAAGGCCAGCCCTATTGGGGCGGCCAGGCGGTGTGGAAGGACATCCTCGGCACCTTGCCCAAAGTCGTCCCAAGCCGCGGCACGCCGTTCCAGAGCGACGCGGAGATCATCGTCCGCGCGGTGCAGACCAAATATCTGGGCGGTGGCTATCCCGATGCCAAGGCGGCGCTCGACGATGCCGCAAGCCAGATCGCCTCGGCGACCGGTCTCCCGGTCGAAGAGTGATCTTCACGCGGCTCTTCCTTCTCCCCCTGTGGGAGAAGGTGGCCTCGCGAAGCGAGGTCGGATGAGGGGTGTTCCAGCTTGGCAGGACGGCATGCCTTCCAGCACCCCTCAACCGTCTTGGCGCTGCGCGCCAATCCACCTTCTCCCACAGGGGGAGAAGGTAAGACAGCGGCGGCGCCGACTTCGACAGCAAGCCGGCAAACCTAGAAACGAGAGGCGAAGGAGGCAACGATGCGCTATCAGAACGCCACGGCATATCGCTTCCTCGCGCCCTACCTGCTGATCTTCTCGATCTTCTGGCTGTGGCCGATCATCAGCTCGTTCCTGATCTCCTTCCAGGCGACGCGCACCGTGCCGTGGCGGTTCGCCCCCACCTTCAACTGGGGCCGGCTGATCGGCGACCCTGCGTTTTTCAATGCGCTGAAGAACACGCTGCTCATCCTCGTCATCCAGGTGCCGGTGATGATCACGTTGGCGATCGTCATGGCGGTGCTTTTAAATTCGCCGCTGCTGAAAGCCCGTGGCCTGTTCCGCTTCGCCTTCTTCGCCCCGGTGGTGGTCGGCGAAGTCGCCTATTCGGCGGTGTTCCGGCTGATGTTCAACCTCGATTACGGCATCATCAACAAGCTGCTGAACAGTGTCGGCCTGCCCCGTGTCGACTGGTTTTCCAACGTCACGCCGGCGATGGCGGTCATCATGATCGCGGTGACCTGGCGCTGGGCCGGCTACAACGCCATCATCCTGCTCGCCGGCCTGCAGTCCATCCCCCAGGATGTCTACGAGGCGGCGACGTTGGACCGCGTCAGCAAGCTCAAGCAGTTCTTCTACATCACCCTGCCGCTGCTCAAGCCGATCATCGTGTTCTGCGCCGTGCTGTCGATCATCGGCACCATGCAGCTGTTCACCGAGCCGTTCCTGATCACCGAGCGCGGCGGACCGGGCGGCGGCACCGAAACGCTCGGGCTGCTGCTTTACCGCCAGGGCTTCAGGTCGCTCAACTTCGGCTACGCCTCGGCCATCGCCTACACCATGGCCGGACTGGCGATCGCCATCTCGCTGGTGCAACTGTGGCTGACGAGGGACCCGAAATGAGCTCGCGTTCCTCTTCAAAACTGGGGCGCAGCATCGCGCTGCATCTCTTCCTGACGCCGCTGGCGCTGATCTGGCTGTTTCCTCTGTGGATGATGGCGATTTTCTCGACCATGCCCGACAGAGGCATCTTCAGCCCCAGCATCGAGCTTTTGCCGCACGGCAGTTTCCTCGACAATGTCAACAATCTGCAGCGCGACACCAATTTCATCGGCGCCATCGGCATCTCCGTCTCGGTGGCGGTGACCTATACGTTCCTGTCGGTGCTGCTCACCTCGATGGCCGGCTGGGCGCTGGCGCGCTACCAGTTCTTCGGCAAGGGCGTGGTCGTCGCCATCATCCTTGGCACCATCACGCTTCCCTACGCTGTCGTGCTGATCCCGCAATTCATCATGGTGGCGCGCGACTTCAAACTCGCCAACACCTGGGTGGCGCTGATCGTGCCGCCGCTCTTCAATTCGCTCGGCGTGCTGTTCATGCGGCAGAGCTTCTCGATGATGCCGGGCGATCTGTTCGACGCCGCTCGGGTCGAGGGGGTCAAGGAATGGCGGATCTTCCTGTTCGTAGCGCTGCCGCTGGCGCGGCCGATGCTGGCGGCGCTCGCCATCATCCTGTTCCTTGCCTCCTGGAACAACTATCTCTGGCCGCTGCTGATCAATTCCAAGCCCGGCGCGATGACGGCGCCGGTGGCGCTCGGCACGCTGATCGGCCTCACCAAAGTGTCGTGGGGCGGCATCATGGCGGGCGCCGTGATGCTCACCGTGCCGATGCTCGTCGTGTTCGTGCTCTTGCAGCGCCATTTCGTCGCCGGCATTGCCGCCGGCGCCATCAAATAGGATCAGCATGGCAGCGGTCACACTCAAAAATGTCGTCAAGCGCTTCGGCGGCTTTCAGATCATTCACGGCGCTGACATCGACGTCAATGACGGCGAATTCGTCGTCTTTGTCGGCCCCTCCGGCTGCGGCAAGTCCACGCTGCTGAGGATGATCGCCGGGCTCGAGGACATCAGCGGCGGCGAGATCGCCATCGGCGGCAAGGTGGTGAACGACGTCGAGCCGGCCGATCGCGGCATCGCCATGGTGTTCCAGTCCTACGCGCTCTACCCGCATATGAGTGTCGAGCAGAATCTGAGTTTCGGGCTGAGGATGAACGGCAACCCGAAGGCCGACACCGAGCGGCGGGTGAAGCGGGCCTCCGAGATCCTGCGCATCGCCGAGCTGATGAAGCGCCGCCCGCGGCAATTGTCGGGCGGCCAGCGCCAGCGCGTCGCCATCGGCCGCGCCATCGTGCGCGAGCCGCAAGTGTTCCTGTTCGACGAGCCGCTGAGCAACCTCGATGCCGAGCTCAGGGTGCAGATGCGGGTCGAGATCTCGCGCCTGCACAAGGAGCTCGGCGTCACCATGATCTATGTGACGCACGACCAGACCGAAGCGATGACGCTGGCCGACAGGATCGTGGTGCTGCGCGACGGCTATGTCGAGCAGATCGGCAGGCCGCTCGATCTTTACAGTGACCCCGACAATCAGTTCGTCGCGGGCTTTGTCGGCTCGCCGAAGATGAACTTCATCAAAGCTCGGGTCCTGGGGCACAGCGCTTCCGGCGTGACGGTCGAATTGGCAGGCGGGACGCGTCTTACACAGCCGCTGAATGGCCCGGTGCCCGAACCGGGAAGCAAGGTAGTGGTGGGCGTTCGCCCAGAACATTTCGGTCATGCCGGAAAGGGCGACGCCGATCTTTCTGTAACCATCGACGTGGTCGAGCATCTGGGTGGCACGAGCTTTCTCTACACCCGTACTGCGGCTGGCGACGATATCGTCATCCAGCGCGACGCGGCCGAGGTGCCCGACGCCCCTGAGATCACCGTTTCCATCCGCAAATCTTACTTATTCGACGACAACGGACGGCGGCTGCGCTGACGGCCAGCTCGCCTCAAATCCCAGGAGAATGACAATGACTTCAATCGCGCCCATCCGCTGGGGCATTCTCGGGCCCGGCACCATCGCCAAGGCCTTTGCCGGCGGCGTGGCACATTCGCGCACCGGCACATTGGTTGCCATTGCCGCGCGCAATCCCGGCAAATCAGGCCTCGCTGAAAATTTCCCCGGCGCCCGCATCCTCGACGGCTACGAGGCTTTGCTCGCGGACCCGAACGTCGATGCGATCTACATTTCGACGCCGCATCCCAGCCACGCCGAATGGGCGATCAAGGCGGCCGAGGCCGGGAAGCATGTGCTTTGCGAAAAGCCGATGGGGCTGACCGCCTTCGAGGCCGATGCGATGATCCATGCGGCGCGCAAGGCCGGCACCTTTCTCGGCGAAGCCTTCATGTACCGGCTGCATCCGCAGACGGCAAAACTGGTCGAGCTGATCAGGTCCGGCGCGATCGGCGAGGTGCGCATGGTGAAGTCGAGCTTCGGCTTCGCCATGCCTGATTTCATGCCGGAGCACCGGCTCTACGCCAACGACCTCGCTGGCGGCGGCATTCTGGACGTCGGCGGCTACCCCGTTTCGATGGCGCGGCTGATTGCCGGGGCGGCGGTCGGAACGCCCTTCGCCGAGCCGGACAAGGTGGTCGGCGCTGCGCATCTCGGCCAGTCCGGCGTCGACGAATGGGCCTCGGCGCTCCTGCATTTTCCCAATGGCATCGTCGCCGAAGTTTCCTGCGGCATTTCGCTGGCGCAGGACAATGTCCTGCGCATCGTCGGCACCAAGGGTCGCATCGAGGTCGCGGATTTCTGGTATGCGAGCGGCAGGGAAGGCGGCACCGGCGAAATCCGCATCATCCGGCCGGGCGGGGAGGAGGTGGTCGAGGTCAGGGAAGACCGCTGGCTCTACGCTTTCGAGGTCGACGCCGCCGGCGAGGCCATCCTGGCCGGGAAGCAGGAGTTTGCCTGGCCGGGCATGGGCTGGGCCGACAGTCTCGGCAATCTGCGCGTGCTCGACAAATGGCGCGCCGCGATTGGCCTCGAATACGAGATCGAGAAGCCCGAAAAACGCCTCAACACCATCTCCGGCCGGCGGCTGCGCTCCGGCGGCACCACCATTCCGAAGCGCGAGATTCCGGGCCTGCCGCGGCCGGCCTCGTGTCTGGCGCTCGGCTTCGAGGATTTTCGCACGTTCTCCTCGGGCATGATCCTGCTCGATGGCTATTTCGAAGCCGGCGGCAACGTCTTCGACACCGCCTATATCTATGGCAGCGGCTACACCGAAACGCTGCTCGGCCAGTGGCTGACGAACCGCGGCGTGCGTGAGCAAGCGGTGGTCATCGGCAAGGGCGCGCACACCCCGCTCTGCTATCCCGATGTGATCGGCAAGCAGCTCACCCAGTCGCTCGACCGGCTGCAGACCGATCATGTCGATGTCTATTTCATGCACCGCGACGATCCGGACGTGCCGGTCGACGAGTTCGTCGACGCGATGGACAGGGAGGTCAGGGCTGGCCGCATTCGCGGTCCGTTCGGCGGCTCGAACTGGACAAGGGAACGCATGGACGAGGCTATTGCCTATGCCGAGCGGACCGGTAAGCAAAAGCCTGGCGCGCTTTCGAACAATTTTTCGCTGGCCGAAATGCTGGTGCCGATCTGGCCAGGTTGCGTCACATCGTCGAGCGATGAATGGAAGGCCTGGCTGACCGCCCGGCAGATGCCGAACTTTGCCTGGTCGAGCCAAGGGCGGGGTTTCTTCACCGGCCGCGCCGGGCGCGACCAGCGTGACAATGAAGAGCTGGTCCGGGTTTGGTACTCGGAGAAGAATTTCGGCCGCCGCGACCGGGCAATCGAGCTCGCCGACAGACTGGGCAAGAGCCCGATCCATGTCGCGCTCGCCTATGTCCTGGCCCAGCCGTTCCCGTCCGTCCCGCTGATCGGACCGCGCACGCTCGACGAGTTGGAGGACAGTCTGCGGGCGCTCGACATTGCGCTTTCGCCGGACGACATCGCATGGCTGGATGGCGGTTCGGATCAGAAGCTAGCGCGGGGCACGGGTTGACCTACCTTGCCTTCTCCCCTTGTGGGAGAAGGTGGATTGGCGCGCAGCGCCAAGACGGAAGAGGGGTGTTGGACGGAGTGGCGTCGGTGCCAAGCTGGAGCACCCCTCATCCGTCGCCTTCGGCGACACCTTCTCCCACAGGGGGAGAAGGGGAGCCGCGCGAGGCGCAACGCCACGGCTCCCCGGAACAGGTGATGGCGAGGGCGAACGAGACCTACCCCCTCACCTTCGGCCGCCGATCCTTCCACGGCATCTCCCGTTCCAGCTGCGTGGAGACGGCGAGCACGGTCGCTTCGTCGCCGTAGCGGCCGACCAGCTGCACGCCGATCGGCACGCCGCCGGCTGACCAGCCAAGCGGCAGCGAGATCGCCGGCTGTCCGGAGATGTTGAAGGGGAAGGCGAAGACGGCGTCCGTCCACTTCGCATTGTAGCGGTCGATGTCCGGTTCCGACATGTCGTAATAGCCCAACGGCCTCGGCAGTTGCGTCAAGGTCGGGGTGATGAAGAGATCGTAGGGCGCGAGATCGCCGACGATGTCGCGGCCGATTTGCCGGATCGTCTCGACGTCGGAGATGTGGCGGATGCCGCTCGTTGCGCGGCCGCGCTCGATGATCGCCCAGGTTACCGGCTCGACGTCGCTTGGCGTCACCGGCCTGCCGATCACCGTTTCGTGGTAGCCGAAGGTTGCCGCCGTCTGCACGCAGGTCATGTTGGTGTAGGTCTTCCACACCGCGTTGGCGTCGAGCGGCATGTCGTGCTCCTCGACATCGTGCCCAAGGTGCTCGAGCGCGGCGACCGTCGCCAGCACCGTGGCCTTGACCTCTGGGTCGATGTTTGGCGGCGTGACGGTAAAGCCGACGCGCAGTTTCTTCGGCGCACGCGACGAGAGGCTGAGCCAGCTGCCGCCCGGCACCGGCGGCGTATAGGGATCGCCCGGCAGCGCGCCGGCCACGGCATCGAGATAGGCCGCCGTGTCGCGCACCGTCCTGGAGCAGCACAGGAAATAGGCGCCGCCATACCAATAGTCGCCGAAGGGCGCCAGGCTGACGCGTCCGCGCGACGGTTTTAGGCCGACGATGCCGCAGCAGGAGGCCGGGATACGGATAGAGCCAGCGCCATCGCTGGCCTCGGCGATCGGCACCATGCGCGAGGCGATGGCTGCGGCCGCGCCGCCGCTCGAGCCGCCCGGCGTGATGCCGTGTTCCAAGGGTTTTTCGTCGCGCCGTAAAGCTTGGGTTCTGTGCTGATCGACCAGCCATTCTCGGGCGCATTGGATTTGCCGACAAGCACCAGGCCCGCCGCCTTCATGCGGCGCACGACCTCGGTGTCGAAATCGGCGACGACATCTCTCAGGAAAGAACAGGAGTTGGTGTTGGGCGCTCCGGTCCAGGACGAGCCCAGTTCCTTGAGCAGGAATGGTACGCCGGCAAAGGGCGCGCTTCTATCGACCGTCTCAGCCGAAGCCCGCGCCATGTCGTAGAGCCGGTGAATCACCGCGTTCAGCGCCGGGTTGAGTCGCTCGATCATGGTGATCGCCGCCTCGACAAGCTCGGCCGGCGAGACTTCGCCGCGCTTCACCAGCTCGGCCAGATCCAGCGCGTCGGATTCGGCGTAGGTTTCCAGGAAGCTGTCGGTGATTTCGGCCATGTTTCTCTCCCTCGTTCTGCCATGCTCAAACGGCGCTCCTTCTTCCTTCTCCCCTTGTGGGAGAAGGTGGATTGGCGCGCAGCGCCAAGACGGTTGAGGGGTGCTGGACGGAGTGCAGTCGGTGCCAAGCTGGACCACCCCTCATCCGGCCGCGGAGCCTGTCCTCGGGCTTGCCGGAGGCAAGACCTGTGGGCGGCCACCTTCTCCCACAAGGGGAGAAGGCGGAGCTAGGCCTCAGGCCAGCTCGACGGTCCGCCCTTCCGCGATGCTTTGCTCGGCGGCAAGCACGATGCGCAGGCTGTTGACTGCGGCGTCCATCTGCTCCGACAAGTCGAGATCCTCGCGGATGGCGCGCAGGAAGAATGCCTGCTCGCGGTCGCAAAGCTCCTGGTGGCCGGGTTCGTCCTCCATGCTGACGATCTCGTCCGGCTTGCTGAAATTCTTGTCGCCGTCGACCTGTGCGTAGTGGATCTTGAGCGCATCGGTCTTGGTGTGGCGATCGATGTCGGCGGAGTTCGATACCTCAGCCAGTTCGGCCGCACTGCTCGCCTGCTGGCCGGCGACTATGGAGACCGCGCCCTTGGGGCCGACCACATCCTTCACGAAATAGGCCGTCTCGCTCATCATCGGCCCCCAGCCCGCCTCGTACCAGCCGACCGAGCCGTCATCGAAAGTAACGTGCAGATGGCCGTAATTCTGCTTGGCGGCGTCGGCCCACAGTTTGGCGCCGATGCCGTGAACGCGGACCGGCTTGGCGCCGGTCAGCTGGCACATGACGTCGACATAGTGGACGCCGCAATCGACGATCGGGATCAGCGAATCGATCAGGTTCTTGTGCCAGTGCCAGGCGCTGCCGCTGCTCTGCTGGTTGAGGTTGAGGCGCATGACCAGCGGCTTGCCGAGCGTCTTGCCGACCTCGATGAACTTGATCCATGATGGGTGGACGCGCAGGATATAGCCGAGCACCAGCTTGCGGTTCTTCGCTCGCGCCCCGGCGACGACCTTTTCGGCATCCTCGATATTGGTGGCGAGCGGCTTTTCCATGAACACATGGCAACCGGCGGCAATCGCCTTCAGCGCATATTCGGCATGCGTGTTGGGCCAGCTGTTGATGGAAACGGCTTCCGGCCTGGTCTCTTTCAGCGCCTGATCGAAATCCTCGTAGAGCGGATAGCCGGCTAATTCCGCCGGGATCTTTGTGTTGCTCTTGATCGTCCGGCTCATGATGCCGACGATCTCGAAGCCATCCAGCCGGTGGTAGGCGCTGGCATGCGACGCGCCCATATTGCCCAGCCCAATCACCAGCACTTTCACCTTGTTGGTCATCTCAGCCTCCCAAATTCTTCATTGAGTTGTGCGCGGCGATCGGTTGCCGCTCGTATGTCTATCTGGGACAATCACCTCAGATCAGTCGCCGCCGCTCATTGCCCGGCGCTTTCCTCTCCCCCCTCGATCGGGGGAGAGGTGTCGAGCGAAGCTCGACGGAGTGGGGGTCGACCTTCGCGCCCGCCTGAGGTTACTTGCTCGCCAGATTGTGCCTGTCTTACGGCGACTGCGCGTTTGGCGAACGCCTTCCCCCACTCCGTCGCCGCTTCGCGGCGCCACCTCTCCCCCCTCCGGAGGGAGAGGAAAGGAGCCAAGGCAGGCCAAGGGCAGCGCCGACATAGACAATTGCAGCCTTTACTTGACCGCCGAGTCGAACAGATGCGCCTTGATGTTATCAACATCGAGCGCGGCAAAGCCCTCTGACAGCTTGTAGCCGTTGGCATCGGCCTTGACCTTGGCCTTGTCGAAGCTGTTGGCGGGGCCGATCAGCTCGTTGGTGCAGACGTCCTCGGCCTTCACCGGGCTGGTGATCTGGCCGATCTTGTGGATCTCGTCGAAGAAGCCCTGCCAGCTCGCCATGTCGTGCGAGCCCCAGCCTTCGCGCTTGTCCATGTCGCCGCGGAAGACGTTGATCTGCTGCAGGATCGAGGTGGTGCCGAGCTCGGGCCCGAGATTCTTGGCCAGCGTCGGGAACTGCTCGAACACCGCTTCGACGGCGGCGCGTGGATTCTGGTAGCCGAACTCCAAACCCATCGCCCAGCCGCGCAAATACTTTTCCAGGAACGCCTTGCGG
>NZ_RZTA01000050.1:0-40530 GCF_004023115.1 Mesorhizobium sp. M6A.T.Cr.TU.017.01.1.1 | reverse complement strand
GCATGATCGCGTTTTCGCCGTCAGGCATGGTCACGGCGCTGGCCAGAAAGCCAACCGCGCGGCTGGTTAGGCCGGTTGCCAGCCGCACCGTGATGGCGCGGTCGCGGCCGATCTGTGGAAAACCGCTTGTCGCCATGATCTGGCGCCTGGCGATCAGCGGCAGCCCTGTCGAGGCGCCGATGATGGCCTCGATGTCGGGGTAGCCGAACACTGCCGCCCCTGGCCCGTTTGCCCAGATCACCTGTTCGAGGTCTGCCGATAGAAGGGCGATCGCGTCGCCGGCGGCAAAGCGCTGGCGGACCGCGTCGAGCACGGCGACGTCGAGGAAGGAGTAGTTGTCGGACGGCATGCGCTTGGCGGACCCTCACGGAACGGGCAATTTTCCAGTTAACGTTTTGTTAATAAAAGCCGACGGCGCGAAGGTCCACAAGCCATAGCGTGCAACCGCTGGAATCTCTGGGCTCGTGGTTAACGCAGGGAAAGAATTTTATGGTGCACTGCAACAATGATATTGCAATGCACAAAAATTGCCTTTATATTGCCATCATACATGAACGAGACGGCTTTCTGTCAAAGCCGCTGCCACTGCAAAGGATGGAAAATGTCCAGGACCAAGACTGCTGAAACGATCGAAAACGTTGAATTCCCGAGCTTCGATGCTTCCAAGGCCACCGACCAGATCCGCGCTTTCGCCGAAAAGGGCGTCGAGCAGTCGAAAGAGGCTTATGCCAAGCTGAAGACCGGTGCGGAAGAGACCCAGAAGGCTCTGGAGTCGACCTTTGAGACCGCCAAGACCGTTTCCAACGACCTGTCGCTCAAGACCATCGCTGCTCTGCGCGCCAATACCGAAGCTGGCTTTTCGCATTTCGAAGCCTTGATCGGCGCCAAGTCGCTGTCGGAAGTCGTCGAGCTGCAGACCGCATTCCTGCGCAAGCGCGTCGAGATGGCCGTCGAGCAGGCAAAGGATTTCCAGACCGTCACCTCCAAGGCGGCCGAAGACGTCTCCAAGCCGATAAAGACCGCCTTTGAGAAGGCGATGAAGGAAATTAAGGCCGCCTAATATTTGCGCATATTTCGAAGATGCAACAAAAGGTCGCATTTCTTCGAATAGGATTATGTGAAATATAGTGGTCAAGCGAAATACCCGGTGGGTGGAACCTCCTCCCTCTGCTCTCCGGGGTGACCAGCCAGCACCTCCTCCCGCTGGCTCGTAACAGGAAAAGGCCGGCACCTCCTCCCGCCGGCCTTTTTCTTTGCCCGGCGAAAAAGGCGACGCCGTTGCCGGAGCGATCTTTGCCTACAGCACCGCGCGTCCTCTTGGAGGCGCACAGGACAGCGTAGAACTTTGGATTTTGCGCGTGATCCTTCCCGAAAATCGATTCTGATTTTCGGGGTCATGCGCGGCCAAAAGCCTTGAATTAAACTCCGATAGCCCGTATGGACGCATCGCCGAACGACAGAGCGGGTCCCGGAGAATGAACGGTCCATCTCGATCCCGCTCGGGCAAACGTGCCGTTGTAGCTCAGATGGTTAGAGCGCCGGATTGTGGATCCGGAGGTCGCTGGTTCGATCCCAGCCAACGGTACCATCGGCTTGTCGGTTAAATCACTGAATTTGTTAGGGTGGCTGCGCTGCCTATGTGTCAGCCGCAATCGTCGCCTTTAGCCACTGCGTGATGGCATCGAAAGCGATCGGTTTGGTCGTGTCGACGTCAAACAGCGGTCCGCGCCGCAGCGGCGCGGCACGCTTGGCCAGTTCGATCAGTTCGGGGATGTAGGCCGCGCCGGGATGGCCGGCGGGGCGCTGGTCGAGCCGTGCGCGATAGCGCTCGGCCAGAACCTCGCCGGGCGCGTGACACCAGATTTCGGCGGTCTGCTCGACGCCAGCCCTGCGCAGGTGATCCTCGAGCACCTGGCGCGGCTGGAAACCGAACCAGGCATCGACGATAACTGTGGTGCCCGCCGGAGCTTCGCCGACGATCGACCAGATCGCCTCGTAACTGGCGCGGCCGAGCGTACGGTTGAATTCACGGTCGCCGCCGCCGAGCGCCTCGAGGAACGGGTTCTTGACCGTATCAAGCGTGAGCAACGGCCATCCCATCCGGTCGGCGATACCGCGCGAGACCGTGCTTTTGCCGCTGGCAGGGATGCCGTTGACCAGCACGGCGCGCCTGGTGGGCACGGCACGCCGGCCGGGATCGAGCCGAGCGGACGGCAGGGACACCGGCGACGCCTGCGTGACCGTCGCCTCGGCGGCGAGCGCTTGCAGACCGGCGCCGATGACGCCGGCGTCGTCGCCGAGTTGCGCCGGTTCCACCGGGCATTGGTACCAGGGAGCCAAAGCCGGGGCGTTGGCAAGTGCCCTGTGGGCCGCCAGGCCAAGTCCGCCGCCGAGCAGGACTAGATCGGGGGCGAACATGGCCACGGCCGAATCGATTGCCGCACGCAGCGGCCTGGCCCAGGCTTCCAGTATGCCGCGCGCCAGCGTGTCACCGCCCGCATCCCGGGCAAAAAGCTGATCGACCGAAACATCCGGACCGAGGCCTGCCCGCGCGATGTGACGGCCAAGCGCGGTGCCTGAGCTGGTGGTTTCAACGCAGCCGCGCCGGCCGCAGACGCACGCTTCGCCTGATATGTCGACAGTGATATGGCCGAGCTGCCCAGCCGTCCCCTTGCCGCGGACGATCTGCCGATCTAGAGCCACGGCACCACCAATGCCGGTCCCGATCGTGAACATGACGATGCTTTCATGGCCTCTGGCGGCGCCGAGAGCCATTTCCGCGACCAGTGCCATGTTGCAATCATTGTCGATCAAGACGGGCTTGCCTGCCAGGCTTTCCAGTCGTTGCGCCAGGGGGATCGAGGCGAGGTTGACGTAGCCTCCGGACAAGACCGCGCCAAGCCGGGCATCGACGCGCCCGGGGACGCCGATGCCGATGGCGGCAACTTCGGGAGAATCGAGCCGGCGCACCATTTCGGCGATCCGGGAGAGCACAAGCTCCGGATCCGGCGCGCTCTTCTCGGAAATACGATCGAGGATTTCGCCTGTGCCGGAAATGCGGGCGGCGCGCAGATTAGTGCCGCCGATATCGATCCCTATGGCCATCGAACTAGAGCCGGTTCCATTTCGACTAAATCGAAATGGGGCTCTATCTTGCTGTTTGACCATGATCTTTTCCGAAAACCGGTCCCCACTTTTCGGGATCATGGTCTGAGGCATGACGTCCCGTGCGTGCCTGGTGTGAACGCCGAACGGCTAAGCGGCTTTCTGCCTGTAGTTTCCGATCACCGCCTGAAGCTCGCGCAATCTCGCCACTGCGATGGTCTTAAGCCTTTCCCGCTGAATGTCACGGTCAAGCGAGATGCAGTCCTTCCACAGCGACCGGCCGGCGATGACGCCTGACGCGCCGTTCTTCATCGCGATCTCGACCTGGCCCAGGAAGGTTGCGTGGTTGACGCCGGCGGAGAGGACCGCCCATGGCACTTGGCCGGCCATGCTGGTGATCCTTGCGCAGGCTTCCGGCGTTCCGGGATAAGGAAGCTTGAGCACCTTTGCCCCGCATTCCAGCGAAATCCGGGTGCCCTCTTCGACTAGCCAGGGGATCTTGGCCGTATAGTCTTCAAGGCTTTCCCCTTCGACCTGATAGGTCAGGAACTCGACGACAAGCAGGAGGTCCTCTTGCGCGAAGTCGGCGATGCATTGGCGCAGAATGGCGATATTGTGCTCATTCGCCTCAGGCCTGTCAGCCCTGAGATAGACCATGATCTTGCCGCCGGTGCCGCCGAGCTCGCGGACGCGGCGCGCGTCGATGTCGGGAACGAGGCGCGACAGGCGGTAGCCGGCGGGCGAGACGTCGAAGCCTGAGGCGTCGAGGCCGATGAGCAGAGCCGTATCTCGGTTCAGCACCCCTTCATCGACAACCCGCGGCACCGCGCAGAGCGGGTCGAGCAGCACGCAGGATGCCTGGCTGGCGAGGTATCGCGTGATGTCCGACTTGGTGTCGCCGAGCATGTCGTTGGTGATCTTGGCCTGTTCTGCAGGGTCAGACGCAAGCAAGGTCCGCATGCCGCCGCGCTGGTCACAGGCGATGGCCATCATGGCCCCATCCTTGCCGCATATCTGCTGGTAGCCGCGCAACTCTGCGGTCGTCATCTTTGTCATGGTCTTCTGTCCGATGTTGGCGCCCATTCACCAGGGCGCAGATCCGTGGAACAAGAAAGGTTCAGTTTTTAACTGCCTCTCGGCAGCGAGTTTTTGCCGCTTTGATGCGCTATCGACCGAGAAATTTGGCCTTGGCCCGTGGAAACGGGCCCACATTGCGAGTCAGCCGAATTTGCGCGATAACTCCCATCCGTCGATGGGTCTGTAACACATTGCTGAAAGGAATTGCAAGCTGCCTGTCCCTCCCGCACAAGATGCAGCCGCCGCATCGCGGACGATGCTGCATACGGTCGCCAAACTGCACTACGAAGCGGAGATGTCGCAGGTCGATATCGCGCGGCGGCTTGGTGTCTCCACCGCGACCATATCGCGTCTTCTGCAGCGGGCGAGGGCGGAGGGCATCGTGCGGATCGAGGTTCTCGATCTTGCAACGCCCGAAGGCATCACCACGCAGCTGGTCGAAGGGCTGGGACTTCGCGACGCGGCAGTCATCGAAACGCCGGCAGCCGGTGCGCTGACGGCGCTCGCTGCGCCGCTCGGCGCCTTGCTCAAGCAAGCGGAACTAACGGCCGGCTCGGTGATCGCCATTGGCTGGGGGCGAGCCATTCGCGAGGTGATCCGGGCAGGCCTGCCGCGCATTTCCGGCGTTCTCACCGTCGCTGCCACCGGCGGCATGCAGCAGCAGGCGCCGCATTTTCAGATCAACGAGTTTGTGCGGCTCGCCGCCGAAGAGTTCGGCGGCACGCCGCATTTCATCCATGCGCCCTATCTGCCATCCACCGAATTGCGTGACGTCTTCCTCGGCGATGCGGCCATCCGCGACAGCGTCGCGCTTTGGGACCGGACCGACGTCGCGATCGTCGGCATCGGCCTGCCTCATGCCATCAATCCGCCCGAGGCGAGCGCGGCCACGCTGAGCGAGCAGGCACTGTTCCACGCGGCTGGAGACGTTATCAGGCATTATTTCGACGCCGAAGGTACCCTTATCCCGTGGGAAGGGGAGAGCCGGATGATCGCTATGTCGCCGGCCCAGCTTCGAGCCGTCCCCCTGGTGATCGGTGTCGCCGCCTCGCCGGAGAAGGCGACCGCCATTATCGGTGCCGTCCGCGCCAGGCTTATCAATGCTCTGGTAACGGACACGAAGACTGCCCAGGCCATTCTCGAGGCTCTCTTGCCTCAATAGAGGCGGGCGCGCCGATCGGCACACCTGATCGATCCCAAACGTGGCTCGCCAGCCCACCGCCGTGAAATCATCAGTTGTGCCGTCAAAGCGTTGGGGCAATAGTCTGCGTAAGGGGCTCTGCGGAGCAGACAAATGTCGTCCGGTTTGAAAGCGTTTCCAGCCAAGAAATACCAGGTTGCAATTTCTTTCAGCAAAGTGTTACAACTTTGCGGCTAGGCACGCATGTGCGCCGAGCGGCGCTATTCCTTCGACCTTGCGGAGGCTAGGAACGGGACTGCGCGTATCAGGCTGGTCGGGTTTCGACTGGCTGATCTAACGACTGGGGGGCGCTCGGGAGGAAGCTGCCCATAACAGCAAGCAGGCGAAACCCGTTTCTCGCCGCCAGCATTTCACGTAGCCGGAACGGATTGACGGCCATGTCAATGTCAATCGCAACGGCAAATCTGCCAACATTATGAGGAGGATGTTATGAAGAAGATTGTTGCCGCCCTTGCGGCTCTCGCCATCTGCGCAACGGCGCTGATCACGCCCGCTTTGGCGCAGGACAAGAAGTTCACCGTTGCTCTCGTCCCCGGCCTTACCACCGACGGCTTTTACATTACCATGCGCAAGGGAGCCCAGGCGGCGGCCGATGCCCTTGGCGTGACCCTGGTTTTCCAGGGCGCCCCGGATTTCAATCCGGTGACGCAAGTCCCCGTGCTTGACGCGGTCATCGCCAAGAAGCCGGACGCTATCCTGATTGCGCCGACGGACAAGGTTCAATTGGTCGAGCCGCTTCGCAAGGCCAATGATGCCGGCATCCCGGTGATCACCGTCGACACCTTCATCGGCAGCGGCGTCTATCAGACCGGTGCCGGCGAGGCGGATTTCCCGCTGTCCTATATCGCCTCGGACAACATTCTCGGCGGCGAGATCGCCGCCCGGGCATTGGCCAAGGCCATAGGCGACAAGGGCAAGGTCTACGTTTCGAACGTCAAGCCTGGCATTTCGACCACCGATCAGCGTGAAGAGGGCTTCAAGAAGGAGATGGCGGCCAATCATCCCGGCATCACCGTCCTCGAAACCCAGTTCAATGACAACGACGCCAACAAGGCCGCCTCGCAGCTGCAGGCTGTGTTCGCGCGCAACTCCGATCTCGTTGGCGTGTTCGGTGCAAATCTGTTCTCGGCGCTCGGCGCGGCGAATGGCGTCCAGCAAGCTGGGCAGACCGGCACCATCAAGGTCGTGGCGTTCGACGCGCCGACCAGCATCGTCGACAACATCAACACCGGCTTGGTGGACGTGGCGATTGCCCAGCATCCGGCCGAGATCGGCTATTTTGGTGTCGTTTCGGCCTATGCCCACCTGACAGGCCAGTCGATCCCGGTTGCGATCGGCACCGGCTTCACGATCATGGACAAGTCGAACATCGCCGATCCGAACATCTCAAAGTACCTCTATTCCGAATGAGTCCAAACCAGCTTGATCTCCTTCCGGCGTGCCGGGAGGAGATCTGCGCCGGGTCTCTGGGACCCCGTTGACGGAGGCCGCGCCGCGGATCGGATATATCAATGACCTCAACATCACCAATCGAGCAAAGCGAAACGCATGTCGCCCCTCAGGCCGACCATGGTGATCCGGCCAGGACCTGGCTCGGACGCATCGCTGAAGGGCGCGCCTGGCTGTTTCTCGCCGGCCTGATCATCTGTTTCGAGGTTTGGTCGAGGCTCTCCTTCGGCGCGACCTTCGTGCTCAATCCGTTCAACGTGCAGTCCATCGCGATATTTGCCGTGGCGCCGCTGCTGCTTGCGACCGGACAGACATTCGTCATCATTTCGGGAGGCATCGACCTCTCGCTGGGCTTCATCATGGGCCTTGCGGCCGTCGTTGCGGCCCACGCTACGAACATGGCGGGAGCCGTAATCCCGCTGCCACTGGCAATGCTGGCGGGTATTCTAGCGGCCGTGATTGTCGCAGGCTTGCCTGGTGTCATCAACGGCTTGCTGATCTCGCGCCTGAGAGTTCCGCCCTTTATCGGCACGCTTGGCATGTTCGGCGTGGCGCGCGGCGTTGCTTTCCTGCTGGCCGGCGGCACGACGGTGCCGGTCCAGAATTCCTGGTTCGCGCTGCTCGGCAACGGCAGGTTCTACGGCGTGCCTTATCTCGTCATCATCGCCGCCGTTTTCGTTGTCGTGATGCACTACATCCTGAGCCAGACCCGATTCGGTCAGCACAACTACGCTATCGGTGCCAATGTGCAGGCGGCGCGTCGTGCCGGCATCGACATCAGGGGGCATACCCTGCGTCTTTATGTGCTTTCGGCTATGTGCGCGGGCCTCGGTGGCGCGCTCTATGCAGCGCGCTTCACTGCGGGCGCGGCACAGGCCGGCGAGCCGTTGCTGCTCGACAGCGTCGCAGCCGTCGTGATCGGTGGCGCCAGCCTGTTCGGCGGATCCGGCACCATCTTCGGGACGGTCGCCGGAGCGCTGGTGATCGCGGTCATCCAATACGGACTGGTTTTCGTCAATGTCGAGCCGTTCTGGCAATTCATCGCCGTCGGCTTCGTCATCATCATTTCCGTTCTCATCGACCAGGCGCAGCGCCGGTTCAGTGGAGCCCGTCAGGATGAATAGCCCAGCCCAAACCACCCCCCTCCTGGAAGTCCGGAACCTCTCCAAGCACTTCGGCGCCGTCCGCGCGCTCAACGATTTCTCCATGGTCGTGCGGCCCGGCGAAGTGGTGGCCCTGGCGGGCGACAACGGCGCCGGCAAGACGACGCTGATCAAGGCGATATCGGGCGTCTTTCAGCCGACGGGCGGTGAAATTCTGCTGAGGGGTCAGCCGGTGACATTTGCGACGCCGCATGAGGCGCGCGAAAAAGGCATCGAAACCATCTATCAGGATCTCGCTCTCGCCGACAATTTGTCCATTGGCGCCAATATCTTTCTCGGCCGTGAACCCATGCGCAAGGCCTTCGGCTTCCTGCCGGTGCTCGATCGCAAGGCCATGGCGGTTGCCGCCAAGCAGACCATGGGCCGGCTGGATTTCCATGTCAGTCGGCTCGACGCGCCGGTCAGCAATTTCTCGGGCGGTCAACGGCAGGCCGTTGCCATCGGCCGGGCCGTTTATTGGGACGCGCAGATACTGATCATGGACGAACCGACCGCGGCCCTCGGCGTTCCCGAGCAGCGCAAGGTCATTTCGCTCATCCACCAGCTCAAGGCGCAAGGCCGAGGCGTGATCTTCATCTCGCACAATCTGCAGGACATTTTCGCCGTTTCCGACCGCATCGTCGTGCTGCGCCGAGGCATTCAGGCCGGCGAGCGCAAGATCTCGGAAACCAACCATGACGAAGTCGTCAAGCTCATGGTTGGCGGATAGGCCGATATTTTCGATTGCTGAAACAACGCACTTCCCGAGCAAATCAGCTTTCCGGGTGGCGAGCCGGCCAAGCCGGCAATTCTCCGGCGAGAAGCGACCGCGACAGGATCGCTGGCACAGCTACCGCGCCTAGCCGCTCAGCATCTCAATGCGCCCGGTCGATTTCCGGCGAAATATGCTCGCCCCCAACGATGACAAAATGCCATCCAGAGACGCTCGGCGCAGTGGAAATAAGCAGGATGGCGAGCAGAGTCGACATTGCCTGAGGATGTCACTATATAGCGGCGGCTTTGGCCGCGTACCCTAGGGTTGCGCAGCGAACGGCGCCGCAAACGTGCTACGTATTATGACACCTATTGTCATACAAATTGACTGGAATACCGGAAAAAAGCAAGTAGAAACAACGGCGCGATCCGGGACTTGACCCCAGCCAACGGTGCCAATCTCCCAAGAAAATAGAATCTCCTCAAGAATTAGAATGTGCTCCTTGAACCTTCGATTTCCTTCAGCTCTGTGGAGCTTGGGCAAGATCGGCTTGCCGGGTGACGACGACTCGGTTGGAATGGGAGCGTGCATCTTTCCGGGGATACCGGCGTTTATGATTACCAACCGGCGCAGCCGCCAGGGAACAGCAGTATGAGTGAACACGCGATCGAGTTCTTGCAGGAATGGATCGGCGAAAAGGTCCACTGCCACGCCTCGCCGGACAGGATCGAGAAGCAAGCCGAGACACTCGCCAGGGAATGTGCCGCCAAGGCGGCTGAGGCCGGCATACCGCTGGAGGATATCCAGGAAGAGGTCGGCGATATCAAGGAGCTTATAGCGTCGAAGCTGGAAGAGGCGGCTGAGGCCGACCAGGACGAAAAGAATTCGGACAAGCCTGCCGGGTGATCTGCCGACCCGGCGAAAGGCCGGGGAAAGCATTATTGACCCGGCTCAACCATATGCAAGACCGGTGCGGCGCGTGTGACGCGCCAGGCAGTCTTACGTCCCCTGACGACTTGCATCGAATCTGCCCTCGAGCCATGCCTTCGGCAGCGCCGGCACGAAATTGCCGTCGCGCCCGGTCATGTCGTCATTGGCGACCAGCGCATTGAGGATCGCTTCCTCCACGCCTTCGATCACGGCGTCGAAGAACGGATCGATCTCGCTATCCGGGACAAAATCGGCGCTGGCGATGCGGCCTGACGGCGCCAATGCCGCCTCGCGGTTGGCGGTCGAAAAGCCCAGGAAAATATCGCCCGAGCTATGATAGCCGAAGCCGCCGGTCATGGCGACGCCGAGCGGCACCCGGCGGGCCAGCCGCTTCACTTGATGCGGCAGGAACGGCGCATCGGTGGCGACGATCCCGATGATAGAACCCTTCTCGGCGCGCGGCGTGCTTTCGCGGATCGCCGGTTCCACGAGATCGGGCCCGGCGCGCAGGCCGCGAATGGTAAAATTGCTCCGCTTGCCGAAATTCGCCTGCACGAACGCACCGACCGTGTAGCGCTGGTCTTGCCATTCGACGATGCGCGATGCCGTGCCGGAGCCGGCCTTGAAACCGAAGGCGATCATGCCGGTGCCGCCGCCGACGCTGCCTTCCTCGATCGATCCGCTGGTCGCGCCATCGAGCGCCGCAGCAACATGCTCGAACCTGAGATGGTGGCCGTTGATATCGTTCAGGAAGCCGTCGTAGGTTTCCGCCGCCACCGGCAGGCCCCAGGCGCTGTCGAGCGCGGCCGGTAGCACGCGCTGCATCCAGTGCAGCGTCGCGTCGCGTGAAACGCCGCAGGAGTGCGTGTTGGTGATGGTGATCGGGAAATTGAAGGCACCCGTCTCCTCGATGATGTGCGAGCCGGTCAATTCGCCATTGCCGTTCTGGCTGAAGATCCCGGCAAAGACCGGCGTGGCGAGATCTGCGTGCGGTCTGGGCAGGATAGCGGTCACGCCGGTGCGCACCGGTCCCTTGCCGACCACCAGCGCACCATCGCCCGAAATCAGCGTCGAATAACCGACTGCAACGCCAGGCACATCGGTGATGGCGTTGAACGGTCCGGGCGTGCCGTCAAAACTTATGCCGAAGGCTCGAGCGCGCGGCTTGCCGGAAGGCGTCGTCTGGTGATGATTGTCGGTCATTGCCATTCAGAAAGTCATGCGCGCTCAGAATTCATGGGCGCTCGGAAATAATGGCCACTCAAAACAGAGAGCCTTGATTGCCAGGCTCCTTGGCTTTGGCGGCCGGCTTTGCAATTGTTTTCGGCCGTGCGGCACCGCTGGTCGCAACCGCATCGGCGGTTCCGTCGGCGAACTCCAGCGAAAGTGCCATGCCCGACGTCACTTCCGCCGCTTGCTTGATCACCGCACCGTCGGCGTCTTTCACCAAGGCAAAGCCCCGCGCCAGCACCGCCTTATGCGACAGCGTCGCCAGCAGCCGGTCGGCCTGGGTCAGTTTCCCGCGCAAGCGTTCGAGCCGCACCGAAATCATCCGGTCCTGTCGCCGCGACAGTGCCGCCAAGATATCTACCTGCAATTTCTGCCGCCTTGCGATCGGCGCGGGCGACAGCCGTGCGGCGGCGCGCGAAAACCGCGTTCGTCGCTCGCGCACGATGGCGAAGAACGCCGCTTGCGCGCGGGCGAGATCGCGGCCGGCCAATGTACGGGCCTCGTTCATGCGTCGCGACAGAGTGGCCGGCGTCAGCCGCTGTGCCTGAAGCCTAGCTCGCTTGCGTTGGACGCTGACGGACAGCGCCCGGCCAAGCCGGCTCGTCGCCTCGTCGAAGCGCCGGCGCGGCAGCGCCAGCAACTGGTCGGGCGAAGGCAGTGCACGGGCGGCGGCACGGACCGCCTGGCGCTTGCGTTCGAAATTGCGCGATACCGCGGTCTTGAGCCGCGCACCAAGGCCGGCAAGCGTCACTTCGAGGTCGGCGCGCACGGGCACGGCGATCTCGGCGGCACCCGTCGGTGTCGGCGCCCGCACATCCGCCGCCAGGTCGATCAGCGTCCAGTCCGTTTCATGGCCGACAGCGGAGATCACCGGAATACGCGAGGCGGCGACGGCACGAGCCAGCGCCTCGTCATTGAACCCCCAAAGATCCTCGAGGCTGCCGCCGCCGCGCGCCACGATCAACAGGTCGGGCTGCGGGATGACGCCATCGTGCGCCAGCGCGTTGAAGCCGTTGACGGCGGCGGTCACTTCCTTGGCCGTCGTCTCGCCCTGCACCCGCACCGGCCAGACGAGCACATGCAGCGGAAACCGGTCCTTGATGCGGTGGATGATGTCGCGAATGACGGAGCCTGTCGGCGAGGTGACGACGCCGATGACGCGCGGCATGAACGGCAGCAAGCGCTTGCGGCCGGCATCGAACAGGCCTTCGGCCTGCAGCCGGCGCTTGCGCTCTTCCAGCAGCGCCATCAGCGCCCCGGCGCCAGCCGGCTCCAGATTGTCGATGACGATCTGGTAGTTGGACTTTCCGGGATAGGTGGTGAGCTTGCCGGTGGCGATCACCTCCATGCCCTCTTCGGGGCGGAATTTCAGCCGGCCCATCGTGCCCTTCCACACCACGGCGTCGAGCCGCGCGCGGTCGTCCTTCAGGCAGAAATAAGCATGACCGGAGGAATGCGGCCCGCGATAGCCGGATATTTCGCCACGCACCCGCACATTGCCGAAGACGTCCTCGACCGTGCGCTTCAGCGCGCCGGAAATCTCGCTCACCGTGTATTCGGTGGCGTTGGTGCGTGATTCGGATGCTGCGTCGCTCATTGGCCGATTGGGGGGCGGTTGTGCGTCCGCGTCAAGCCGTAGGTGCTCAGCGCCGACCCCCGGGTCCTTCACCAGCCCGGCAAGATCTGGTTCGGCTTGTTCCGCTTCATCTTCGAAAAGGCGAGTGCGGCGAAGTCGAAGCTTCCCGTCTCTTCGCCGAGCGGCACGGAAATATTATCGAGGCTTTCCGAAATGTGACGGGCTAGCGCGTCGACGATCTCCGGCCGCGACGTCTGGCCGCGCATGATGCCGATGCGGCAATCGGGCAGGGCGCCGAACCCGTCGGCGTCGCCCAAAACTCGCATGCCGGGCCGCAGCGCACATTCCGGCAGCACCGAGATCGCCAGGCCGGAAAGCACCGCAGCTGTGATGACGGTGGCCGAGAAGCTGGTGAACAGGATGCGGTAGTCGCGGTTCTGCCGGTCGAGCACGTCGACAGCAGCCCGCCGCCAGATGCAGTTCGGCCGGCCGAAAGCCATCGGCAATGTGTCCTGCTCATGTGTCGCGTGGTTGGCCGAAGTGACCCACAGCAGCGGTTCGCGCCGCACCACTTCCGACTGGCCGTGCGCGTCATTGTGGGTCACCAGCGCCAGATCGAGATTGCCGCGCTTGATATGGTCGACCAGCCCGGGTGTTGGCTCGCAGATGACCGTCAGCTCGACACGTGGATTGGAACGGGCGAAGCGGGCCATGATCTCGGGCAGGAAGCGATCGGCATAGTCGTCCGGCGTGCCGATGCGGATCGTGCCTTCGAGCCGCCGGTCGTCGAAGGCGGCCAGCGTTTCCCGATTGAGGAACAGCAGCCGTCTTGCGTAGGAGAGCAGCCTGTCGCCATCCTCGGTCAGCCTGTTGGTGCGCCCGTCCTTTTCGAACAGCGGCTTGCCGATCCGTTCTTCCAGCCGGCGCATCTGCATGGACACCGCCGACTGCGTCCGATGCACCTCTTCCGCCGCGCGGGTAAAGCTGCCGGTGTCGACGATTGAGACGAAGGTCTGCAACTGATCGAGATCGAGTGGCGCTTTCATCGGTCCAATCCATCATTAGTGTTGATGCTAAAGATTAGAAACATTCGTTGGATTAATCAATCAAGCGGTGGCAGATTCAGCATTGTCCACATCAAGGCAGTGCATGTCGCCTAAGTGGTCACCGTTTTTGGGACGACGACGTGCATCTTCTACGTGGATCGGGACCGGAACGGCCGCTGTTGCCAGCGCCGATCGCCCCGTTTCGTCCGTTCAAATATGAAGGAGGCTGATATGGCTACGTTCGACTTCGCCACCGAGACTTCGCGCATCACGTCGCGTCCGGCTATTGCGACGCGCGCGGCCAATGCCATTTCCAACGTCTACCGCGCCTGGAAAAACCGCCGCGCCTTTTATCGCCTTGGCGAGATGTCGGACTCCGAACTCGCCGATATCGGCCTCACGCGCGCCGACCTGCATGTCGCTATCGACGTGCCGTTTGGCCGCGATCCGACCGAAAGGCTACGCGTCATCGCGACCGATCGCATGGACACGATCGAGGATCTTGCCCGCAAGGTGGCCTAAGGGGGCGCGCTGTAGGATTTCGCAGGCGCCCACTCCCTGCCGGTTCCCCGCCGGCCCGCCTGCACACTGCCCGGTTCTCACAAGGACCGGGCATTTTCTTTTGGGCGGCCCTGAAGATCAGGCATCGGCCGGCTCGTCAGTTTACCGCCGATCCATGCCTCGCTTGAACTGATCGAAGATCGATTCCATGCCCTTCTGGTAATCGTCGCGCTGCTGCGCGCCTGTCTCGAACATCTTGCCGAACAAGTCGTCGAACGGATTCTGTGGCCTGCCGCTTGGGCTGGCCTGCGGCTGCGGCGCCTGGCGCTGCTGGGGCGCCTGACGCGGCTGCGGCTGAGACTGCTGCGCGCCACCGCCGAACATATCCTGCAGCACCTTGCCGAGCGGATTGTCGCCGCCATAGGGATTGGGTGCCTGCTGCGGCTGGGTCTGCTGCGGCTGCTGCATGCCGCCGCCGAACATATCCTGCAGCACCTTGCCAAGTGGATTGTCGCCACTGGGGTTTTGCGTCTGCTGTGGCTGGCCTTGCGGCTGCTGCGCGCCGCTGCCGAACATGTCTTGCAGCACCTTGCCGAGCGGATTGTCGCCATAGGGGTTCTGCGTTTGTTGGGGTTGCGGCTGCTGCGCGCCACCGCCGAACATGTCCTGCAGCACTTTGCCAAGCGGATTGTCGGCTGGGCTTGCAGGCTGCGGCGCCTGGCGCTGCTGTGGTGCCGGCGCCTGTGCGCCTCCACCGGCCTGCCGCATCATCTGCTCGATGATCTCGCCGAGCGGATTGCTGCCGCCGCCGAATCCGCCTGCTGCCTGCATCTGATTTGTGGTCTGCTTGAACAGGCCGCCCATCACCATCGAAGCCACCGCCGGCAGCATCTGCTGCAAAACCTGCTGGCTGACGCCGCTCGCCTGCGCAGCCTGGCTGGCAACGGCGCGGGACAGGTCCTTGGAGCCGAACAGATGCCCCAGAATGCCATTGCCTTCATCGACGCCCTGCGGCGAGAAAGCCCAGCTCGCGTCCTCGAAATACTTGGCGTGCTGGCCGCTGGCCATTGCCGTCATGAACGAGCCGAGCCCGTAAGGGTCGGACGTGTTGCGCTTCAGCCCCTGTGAAAAGGCCGGCAGCAGCGCCTCGACCGCCGATTGCGTTTGCTGCTGCGAAAGCCCGAACTGTTGGGCCAGGGCCTGCATGCCGTTGCCGTTCTGCGCCTGCGTCAGAATGTCGAACAAGGAAGGCATTGGTTTCTCCTCGAAAATCCGCGCCTGCAGAAACCTAGACCGTTTCCCACGTTTGTTGAAGGGGGGCACCGCAAGCGTGCGTGCTCCATCGCCTTACGGAACTTCAAACATCCTGAATGAAGTTCTGACATCGGTGTGCACGGGTGCCCTCCGACATGGCGGATCTGAGGATCCGTCACGCCATCAGCGTCAGGTGGTCATTGCGTCTTGCTCCGGGCTCCGAAACGATGCGAGAACGAAAAGGAGGGCAACCCGGTATTTGATCGAGCCGACCATGCATCATGATTACTTTGCCGAAAAGTCCTTCTCGCATGACTGGACATCTACGCATATCCCGAAATGGCAGCGCTTGTTCAAGGCTATCAAGAACAGAGATCTTGAAATACTTGAGATAGGCTCGTTCGAGGGTCTGTCGGCTGTGTTTTTCCTTTCGTTTTTCAAACGGTCGAAGATTTGCTGTGTCGACACATTCGCCGGGAGCAAGGAACACGTGACGAGCGGTTCTGAGTATGAAGCGGATATGAGTTCCGTCGAATCAAGGTTCGACAAGAATCTCGCTCCCTTCGGAAGCAGGCTGGAGAAGCTCAAGGGACTATCGATCGAAATCCTGCCGAAGCTTCGTCGTGAAGGCCGGACATTCGGGCTGGTCTATGTCGACGGCGACCACCACGCCGCCAGCAGCTTTGCCGATGCGTCGCTGGCCTGGCAGATTCTGGAAACGGGCGGCATCATGATTCTGGACGACTATGTCTGGATGCCGGATCGACCTGCCGCGGATCGGCCGCAGGCTGGCATCGATGCGTTCCTTGGGTCGATAGAAGGCCAGTTCGAGGAGCTGCGGCGAGGTTATCAGATCATCATTCGCAAGACGCCATCGCAAGCCCGCCTGGCCGGTTCGGATTTGTTCGGATCTCGGCCGCAGGAAATCATGACTGGCGGGGCCGTCGAATTGACCTTGGCGGGGCGTCTCCGTGCAGCTTTAAAGAAATTCGGGAAACGCTAAGTCGCCTCCTCCGACATAAACCCTTAATACGCATATTCCATGAACACCGGCTCGATCGAGCCGCCCCAGCGCGTATGATAGGCGGAGAGCAGCTCTTCGGCGCTGGTGGTGCCGCGTGCGACGACTTCGTCCAGTGTGCTGAGGAACGAAGTTTCGTCGTAGCCATCGCGGTTCTTGCGGCCGCGGTTCTTCAGCCCCATGCGCGAGATGACGAGCACGTCGCGGGCGATCTCGCGCAGTGTCGTGTTGCGGAACGGCGCCGAAATGCCCCGCTCCGGCACGGCGTTGCGCATCGCCAGCACTTCTTCATAGCTCCAGCTCGAGGTCAGCGCCTCGGCCGCGTCGAGCGCCGCCGCATCATAGAGCAGCCCGACCCAGAAGGCCGGCAGCGCGCAGATGCGCCGCCACGGTCCGCCATCGGCGCCGCGCATTTCAAGGAAACGCTTCAATCGCACGTCGGGAAACAGCGTCGACAGATGGTTCGCCCAATCGCCCATCGTCGGCAGCCCGTCGGGGATCTCGTTGCGGGCCGCGCCTGCCATGAACTGGCGGAAGGTGACGTGCGTCATGTCGTGGTAGTGGCCGTCGCGGATGACGAAGTACATCGGCACGTCGAGCGCCCATCCGACATAGTCGGCGAAGCCGAAGTCGGGCGAGAAGCAGAATTCGAGCAGGCCCGAGCGCTGGTTGTCGGTGTCGCGCCAGATGTCGCCGCGCCAGCTCTGGAATCCGTTGGGCCGACCCTCGGTGAAGGGCGAGTTGGCGAACAGCGCCGTCGACAGCGGCTGCAGCTTCAGTGACACCTGCATCTTGCGGCGCATGTCGGCCTCGCTCTCGAAGTCGAGATTCACCTGGATGGTGCAGGTGCGGTACATCATGTCGAGGCCTTTGGTGCCGACCTTGGGCATGTAGCGCGTCATGATCTCGTAGCGCGATTTCGGCATTTTCGGCGTCTCGGCCAGCGACCATTTCGGGCTGCCGCCGAGGCCGAGGAAGCGGATGCCCATCGGTTCGGCGATCTCGCGCACCTGTGCCAGATGTGCATTGCCTTCGCGGCAGGTCTGGTGGATCGTCTCCAGCGGCGCGCCGGACAGCTCGAACTGGCCGCCGGGCTCCAGCGAGATCGCGCCCTGGCCGGTCGGCTCGACCAGGCCAATGATGCGACCGGCATCCATGATCGGATCCCAGCCGAGTTTTTCCTGCATGCCTTCGAGAATGGCGCGGATGCCGTGCTCGCCGCCATAGGGCACCGGCGCATTGCCGTCGACATAGAACGGGAATTTCTCGTGTTCGGTGCCGATGCGCCATTTGTCGCGCGGTTTGTTGCCTTCGGCCAGATGCTCGACAAGCTCGTCGACGCCTTCGATGGGCCGGAAATCGGTTGTGTCGCGCGCCATTACAAGTCCTCTGCAGCGGCCGGACGACCGCCGGCGCTAGATGGACGAAATGTCAGTAGACGATCAAGCGAAAAATCCTGAGCCACAGGGTAACTGGAATTGATCACCAATCCCCGACCGTCGCCTGTATCACCGCCAGTGCCGCCACTGCAGCCGTATCGGCGCGCAAGATGCGCGGACCGAGCGGGATGGCGGTTACGAAAGGCAGCGCCCTCAGCATCCTTCGTTCCTCGTCGGAAAACCCGCCTTCAGGCCCGACCAGCAGCCCGAGCTTCTTCTCCCGCACCGCTTGCAGCGCGGGCAGAGGATTGTTGGTCGAGGCATCCTCGTCGCAGAAGATCAACCGCCGCTCCTTGTCCCAGCCTGTCAGCAGGCGTTCGAACTTTTCCGCTTCGTGCACGTCCGGCACCGCCAGGATGCCGCATTGTTCGGCAGCCTCGACGACATTGGCGCGCAGGCGTTCTATGCCGGGCTTTGCCACTTGCGTGTGCTGGGTGATGACCGGCTGCAGGACGCCGGCGCCCATCTCGACCGCCTTCTGCACCAGATAATCGACCCGTCCCTGTTTCAATGGCGCAAAGCAATAGACGAGATCGGGCAGCGGCGGCTGCGGCCGCTGCAAGGTAAGCACCTTCAGGCGTACCGCCTTCTTGGATCTGGCGGCGATTGCCGCCGACCATTCGCCGTCACGGCCGTTGAACAACAGGATTTCGGCGCCCTCGCCGAGCCGCAGCACATGCATCAGGTAGTGGCCCTGCTGCGGGCTCGCCTCGAACTCGATATCCGGTCCGAGGTCGTCCGGCACGAACAGCCGCTGCATCTTGTAATTGGCGCGCATCGCCGAGGAATGGGCGAGCCGGCTCTTGGCGTCAAGTCTCGGCCGAGGGATGCCAAACCGGCTCGTAGCCTTGCCTCAGCACGGAAACGGTGGTTATCGGCGTGAGCAGGCGAATTGGACGGCCTGCAAAACCGCCGAACCCCACCGGTTCGCCATAGCCGGCGAACGACCAGCGCAATACCTCGCCGCCCCGTATCGCATAGGCGCTGCCGCCGTCCGCAACCATGGCGCCGTCCGGCAACCCGGCAAGGTCTTCTGCGGATACTACGGGTGCCCGCCCACCTGCGGCGAGCCGCTCCTTATGCAGCCGCTTGTCGACCTGCGGTGCGCGCGGCTCGGCAATGCCGAAGGATACGCCGAAGCGCTGGACAAAATCTCTGGCCCGCTCGCGCCGGCAGAAGAAGCAGGGCCGATGGCCGGCAGAGAGCGCGGTCACCTCGTCCAGGAAAAACAATTCGGTCCAGCCGGGTTTTCCCCCTGGCCTGTTGCGGCCCATCGGCTCGCGCCGCACATCGCGGAATTCGCAGACGCAGATGATCCAGGCATGCAGCGCCCAGCGCTTTTTCAGCAGTGTCTTCGTTTCGGGGTCATGGATGATGCCGCGGTTGCCCATGAACAGGCCGCGCTCCGGCACGGCATGGAGGACGCCGAACGGGTCTACGCGGTTCTGCAGTGGCATAGCTTTCTCCCCGGACACGCATCTTGGCTGGAATGATGACGGCATGATATCGCTCGTCGCATCATTTTCATGTCAGCAGGTTTTTCAATGCGGGTGCTGGTGGTCCAGAATTTCGACAATGAGGGCCTTGGCCAGATCGGCGCAGCTCTTGTCGAGGCGGGTGCCGACATCGATCTGCGCCGGCCCTATTGTGGCGAGACGCTGCCGCAGGACAGCGATGCGCACGACGCCATGGTCGTGCTCGGCGGCGCCCAGAATGCGTTGGACGACGAGATTTGCCCGTATTTTCCGGGGTTGCTCGACCTGACGCGCGATTTCGCCGACAAGGATCGCGCCGTTCTCGGTATCTGCCTTGGCAGCCAACTGGTCGCGCGCGCCTTTGGCGGCGAGAACCGGATCGGCGGCGCCTCGGAATTCGGCTGGCATAAGGTCTCGCTCACTCCGGCCGCCAAGGCCGATCCGGTGCTCGGCGCGCTACCCGAAAATTTCCCCATCTTCGAATGGCACGATGACACCTTTGAACTGCCTGAAAACGCTGTGCGGCTCGCCGGCAACGACGTCGCCGAGAACCAGGCGTTTCGCATCGGCCGCGCCGTCTATGGCTTTCAGTTCCATTTCGAGGCGGACCGGCCGATGGTCCGCGACTGGAGCAGGTCCTTTGCCCCGCTCATAGCCGAGCGGCATCCTGACTGGAGTGACCGGCTCGACGACGAAATGGCCCGCAACGGAGCGGATGCGGATGCCGCCGGGCTGGCCATCGCCCGCGCCTGGGTGGCGACGATCTGACGGCTTGTCAGGGCCGACGTTGCATATTTGGCACGCTGACAAAAATCCGCTGTGGACAGCTTGTTTCGTCCTTGGCTTGTGGCCGGCCGCCACCCTAGAAGGCACGCGCTCTGCATCTTCCGTGCAACCGCGATGAACCCTTTGTGTCACTCGCGCGACACATCGCCGATACAGAACATCCCTAGAAGCGCGAAATCGTATTTTCGTTTCAACCCATTGGTAACCCGCCTCGTGCACAGATGCAGAAAGCTCAACAAGAGATGACGTCCGTGAAAGCAGCGCTTCTGTCCTTTGCCATGTTGTCGGCCATCGTGTTGTGCGGCCTCGGCACTTATTCCGGCGACGCAGCCGCCAACCACAACGCCGTCGACGGCTACGGCGTCACCGCCGCGCTTCGCTAGCGCGTGCCACCCAGAAGCCTGCCTTTGGGCTTGACCCGAGGGTGCGCAGCGGTTTTGGGATAACGACATAAACAAACTAAGACTTGAAGCGCGACCCGCCTTAAGCCCTCTCACCTGACACCACCAGGATACGCTTGTCGGCGCCGTCCACGACGAGCGCGGTGAGGTTTCCCGTCTGGTAGGCGAGCGTGTCGATATTGACGCGGTTGATCATCACCTCGGCCTCCGGCACCGGTGTGTGGCCATGCACCACGATCTTCGGATGGAGGCCTGGATGGTTGTGGAAGATATCGCGGATCCAGATCAGGTCCTGCGTGGTCTGACTTTCCAGCGCAATGCCTGGCCGGATGCCGGCATGGCAAAAGAAGAAGTCGCCGAACGTCAGTGAAAACGGCAGCGACTGCAAGAAGTCGACATGGCTTTTCGGCACGGCCTCGACAAGTGCTGCATGGCCTTGCCGCAGTGCCGCCTCGGACCTGCCAAACCACGCGCCGCCGCCTTCATTGATCGCCACCCCGTAGGATTGCGCGGTCTGGATGCCGCCATAGCGCATGAAAAGTCCGTCTGCGTCGGGGGCATCGAGGAAGTCGAGGAAGCCGATGTCGTGGTTGCCCGCGAGCATCAGGTGACGCGGGTCGCGTTTTCGCGCTTCGATCAGGAAATCAAGGACCCCCTTGGAGTCCGGGCCGCGGTCGACATAGTCGCCGAGATAGATGACACGCCAGTCGGCTGGTCGCGCCTGGATGATCTCGGCCGCAATCCGGCGGTACATGGCGACCAGCAGATCGAACCGGCCATGCACATCGCCGACCGCATAAAGGCGCATGCCTTCCGGTCCGCGCGCGTCGAGAAAGTGGATGCCGGGGGCGGTCAATGCTTCCATCTCCGTGATCATGCCGTCACGGGAGTCTAACGCCGAAGCTGATCCTTGCCCATGTCGGTTACCAGACGCTTTCCGCACAGCGCCAGCGTTATGTCCATCTCCTTGCGGATAATTTCCAAGGCTTTTGTAACCCCATCCTTGCCGAGCGCGCCCAGGCCGTAAAGGAAAGGCCGGCCGATATAGGTGCCCTTGGCGCCGAGGCACAGCGCTTTCAGCACATCCTGGCCCGAGCGGATGCCGCCATCCATATGGACCTCGATCGTGTCGCCGACCGCGTCGGCGATCTCTTCCAGCACTCCGATCGATGACGACGCACCGTCGAGCTGGCGTCCGCCATGATTGGAGACGATGATCGCGTCGGCGCCCGTCTTGGCTGCCATCAGCGCGTCTTCCTTGTCGAGGATGCCCTTCAGGATCAGCTTGCCGCCCCAGCGTTCCTTGATCCAGGCAACGTCCTTCCACGACAGATGCGGGTCGAACTGCTCCGTCGTCCATGACGACAGCGAGGTGAGGTCGCCGACGCCCTTGGCGTGGCCGACGATGTTGCGGAAGGTCCGGCGCTTGGTGCCCGCCATGCCAATGCACCAGCCCGGCCTGGTCGCCATCTGCCAGATGTGTTTCGGCGTGAAGCGCGGCGGCGCCGAAAGCCCGTTGCGGATATCCTTGTGGCGCTGGCCGAGGATCTGCAGGTCGAGCGTCAGCACCAGTGCCGAGCATTTCGCAGCCTTCGCCCTGTCGATGAGATCGAGGACGAAATCCTTGTCGCGCAGCACATAGAGCTGGAACCAGAACGGCTTCTTGGTCACGGATGCGACATCCTCGATCGAGCAGATGCTCATCGTCGACAGCGTGAACGGCACTCCGAATTCCTCGGCCGCCTGCGCCGCCAGCATCTCGCCGTCGGGGTGCTGCATGCCGGTCATGCCGGTCGGCGCCAGCGCCACCGGCATCGCCACCTTCTCGCCGATCATGGTCGATTCCAGCGAGCGGTTGCTCATGTCGACCAGCACGCGCTGGCGGAATTTGATCTTTTGGAAATCCTCCTCGTTGGCCCGGTAGGTGCTTTCGGTCCATCCACCTGAATCGGCATAGTCGAAGAACATCTTCGGCACGCGGCGGCGCGCCAGGTCCTTGAGATCGGCGATGGTGAGGATCATGCTCATGGGCTTCCCGCTGGTTCTCGCTAATTCGTCGTTGTTGATTTTGTCTGCCCGGCGCTCACGTGCGTTTCCTTGCCGGCTCGCCGTCGCCGGCTTCGGAGCGCTGCATGAGCCTCAGCCGCGACACGCGCTGCCAGTCGCCGCTGCGCTCCGCCTCGGCCATGGCGCGTTCGACATGGGTGATGTGGTCCATCGCCGCCTGCCGTGCGGCCGCCGGATCGCCGGCCTTCACCGCTGCGTAGATCGCCCGGTGCTGCGAAAGCAGCGCCTCACGCGCGCCCGGCACGTTGAACACCAAGAGCCGGTTCTGGAACACGCCCTCCGACAGCAGCCGGTAGCACGAGCGCAGCGTGTGCAGGAGGATGATGTTGTGCGCGCATTCGCAGATCGCGTGGTGGAACTCGACGTCGATTTCCGCCTCGTCGTCGAAGTTGCCGGTCCGGTGCGCCTCGTCCATGCGCGCCATGATGCGGTCGAGCAGCGCCAGGTCGTCGGCTGTGGCGCGCCGCGCCGCATACTCGGCCGCCACCGCCTCGATCTCGCGACGGTATTCCAGATAGTCGGTCGCCGCCTTGCGGTGCATGGAGATCAGGTCCGTCACCGGCTTGGTGAACAATTGGCCGATGACGTCGGCGACATACGTGCCGCCGCCGGGCCTCGTCGTCAAAAGTCCGCGCCCCTCCAGCGCCTTCAGCGCGCCGCGCAGGATCGGCCGCGACACCTCGAACTGGCGTGCCAGCTCGCGTTCGCCCGGCAGCCTGTCGCCGGTGCGCAGAACGCCTTCGAGGATCAGGCTCTCGATCTGCTGCACCACCTCGTCGGCGGTGCGGGAATGCTCGATCCTGGAGAAAATGTCGCTCAACGGGGATGCCTGGGGATTGAAGCGGTGTCGCAAGATAAAGCCAGCGTCGCCAACTGGTCAAATTATTTATCCAATTTTCCCGACCGAGTCGGTTTCGCTGCTGTCGCCGCATATCGCGTTCGGCTAACTTGTTGTTTGCGTCCCTTGGCAATTGGCTCTAGAGGGACGACGATTGCGCAAGCCCGGGGGACCAGCCGTGGCAGATGACCCGTCCAATCTCGAATTTCAGCCTCGCGTCAAGGGCAGCGTCATGGGCTTTCCGGCGCATGAGGGACGGCCTGGCGCGCTTGGCGAGGTTCACGCCCGTCCGCATCCGCTGGTCGAGAAACCGCGCGTGCTGGTGCAGCTTTCCTTCATGACCGAAGCCGGATCCGGCGTCGACCAGGCGGTGCTTTCCGAACTGTCGCGACGCCTCGGCATCGCCGCGCCCGACCCCCACGCCCGCCACCATGCGATGAAGTGGGGCAAGGGCTCGCTGCGCTGGGAACGGCACACGGAATTCTCGACCTACCTGTGGGAAGGGCCGCTCGCCGCGAGCGGCCAGCGCCAGGAAGATTCGCCTTTCGGCAACGGGTTTTCGCCGCCGGGAACGGTGATATCCGGCATCAGGCTCGAAATACGCAAATGGACGCAGGCGAGCGAAAAGCTGATCGCCGGCTTCGACCCGACCAGCCTGTGCTATTCGCTGGTCGAGCGCGGCAACGCCGCTATCGTCACCGATTTCCGCCAGGACGGCGACGGCATGACCCGCATGCTGGTGCTCGACCGCGGCCTGACGCCGGCACGCACCGGCGCGCTGGCGCAACGGCTGATCGATATCGAAACCTACCGCACGCTGGCCATGCTTGGCCTGCCGCTGGCGCTGACCTTGTCCGGTCGCGCCCGCCGCATCGAAGACAGGCTGGCTCAGACCACGCTGGAAATGAAGGTCGCCGAGACCCGCGACAGCCAGACGCTGCTTGCCGACCTAACCGAGCTGGCCGCCGAGCTGGAGGCCGACGCCGCCTCCAGCCTCTACCGCTTCGGCGCCAGCCGCGCCTATGACGGCATCGTCCGCGAGCGCCTGGAGGCGCTGGAGGAGGAGGCGGTGCCCGGTTACGACACCTGGGGCGGATTCCTGCAGCGTCGCGTCGCCCCCGCCATGCGCACCTGCCGTTCGGTCGAGGAGCGTCAGGCCAATCTGTCGACGAAGCTCACCCGCGCCACCACGCTGCTGCGCACCTGGGTCGATGTCGAGGTCGAGAAGCAGAACCGCGGTCTGCTGGCGTCGATGAACAACCGCGCCCGTCTGCAATTGCGCCTGCAGCAGACGGTGGAAGGTCTCTCGGTCGCTGCTGTCTCCTATTATGTCGTCGGCCTCATCGGCTATGTCGCCAAGGGCGTTTCGATCTTCGGCCATGTCTTTGCGCCGGAGGTCGTCACTGCCGCCTCGGTGCCGCTTGCCATCCTGCTCGTCTGGTGGGGCGTGCGCCGTGTCCGCCGCATGCACTCAGAACCGGCGAAGCAGGCGGGTGAGTAGTCTCCCCCCTTGAGGGGGAGATGTCGCCGAAGGCGACAGAGGGGGTCGCCTCGGTGGAGCGCCAACGCTCTACCGACAAGAAATGACGTTGGCACTTTACGCGCCTGGACCCCCTCTGACCGCTTCGCGGCCATCTCCCCCTCAAGGGGGGAGAAAGCCAGCGGCAGATTGCCGCCGCAGAAGCCGGTCCCGGCGTCGGCTTCCGATTTCGGCCAAGCAGGATTTGCAACACGCACCCGCCACTGGTAAAAGATTTTTACCAGTCAATCGAAGGAGGCTGTTGATGTCCGGCCTGCTGATGCCGAAGCCAGACGACGCCACGATGCGCCGGCGCGACGAGATCGTCGCCGATATGCGCATGATCGTGCCCGGCGAAGGCGTGGTCGACGCTGCCAATTCAATGCGCGCCTTCGAGAGCGACGGCCTCACCGCCTATCGGCAATTGCCGCTGGTCGTGGTGCTGCCCGAAACGGTGGCGCAGGTCTCGCGCGTGCTGAAATATTGCAACGACCGCAACATCCGCGTTGTGCCGCGCGGCTCCGGCACGTCGCTGTCCGGCGGGGCGCTGCCGCTCGAAGACGCGGTGCTGCTAGTCATGAGCCGGTTCAACCGCATTCTCGAGATCGATTTTCCCAACCGCATCGTCGTCGCCCAGCCGGGCGTCACCAATCTCGGCATCACCACCGCCGTCGAGCAGGAGGGTTTTTACTACGCCCCCGATCCATCCTCCCAGATCGCCTGCTCGATCGGCGGCAATGTCGCGGAAAATTCCGGTGGCGTGCATTGCCTGAAATATGGCCTTACCGCCAACAATGTGCTCGGTATCGAGATGGTGCTGATGAATGGCGAGGTGGTGCGGCTCGGCGGCAAGCATCTCGACGCGGAAGGCTACGACCTGCTCGGGGTCATGACCGGTTCCGAAGGGCTGCTGGGTGTCGTCACCGAGGTCACCGTGCGCATCCTGAAGAAGCCGGAGACGGCGCGCGCGCTTTTGATCGGCTTCCCGACCAGCGAGCAGGGCGGCCAATGCGTCGCCGACATCATTGGCGCCGGCATCATCCCGGGCGGCATGGAGATGATGGACCGCCCGGCGATCCACGCAGCCGAGGATTTCGTCCATGCCGGCTATCCCTTGGATGTCGAGGCGCTGCTGATCGTCGAGCTCGACGGGCCGGGCGTCGAGGTCGATCATTTGATCGGCCTTGTCGAAGCCATCGCCTACAGGAACGGCTCGACCACCTGCCGCATTTCGCAGTCGGAGCAGGAGCGGCTGAGCTTCTGGGCCGGCCGCAAGGCAGCCTTCCCGGCGGTCGGCCGCATCTCACCCGACTATTACTGCATGGACGGCACCATCCCGCGCAAGGAACTGCCGCGCGTGCTCGCCGGCATGCGCGAGCTCTCCGAGAAATACGGGCTCGGCGTCGCCAATGTCTTCCATGCCGGCGACGGCAACCTGCATCCGCTCATCCTCTATGACGCCAACATGCCGGGCGAGCTCGACAAGGCGGAAAGCTTCGGCGCCGACATCCTGCGGCTCTGCGTCAAGGTCGGCGGCGTGCTGACCGGCGAGCACGGGGTAGGGGTGGAGAAGCGCGACCTGATGCCGGAAATGTTCAACCAGATCGACCTCGACCAGCAGATGCGGGTCAAATGCGCTTTCGATCCCAACCATCTGCTCAATCCGGGCAAGGTGTTTCCGCAGCTGCGCCGCTGCGCCGAGCTCGGACGCATGCACGTGCATCGCGGGCAAATGGCGTTTCCGGACATTCCGAGGTTTTGATGGCAACGTCTCAAAATGACGGTTCCTCGCCCCCGCGAAGCGGGGGAGAGGTGGCTCGGGCGAAGCCCGAGAGGGAGAGGGGGCCTGCGGCCGACGTGCCAAGCCGACGCTCACCTGAAAGGATCGCGCGTGCCCGCGCGCTTCGCCATGGCGACAATCCGGCGGAAGCAACCCTCTGGAACGAGCTGAAGGCCAAGAAGCTGGGCGGATACAAATTCGTGCGTCAGATGCCGATCGGGCCATATTTCGCCGACTTCGCCTGCCGAAGCGAAAAGCTGGTCGTTGAACTGGACGGAAGTCAGCATGCCGGGAGTTCCTACGATAGGCGACGCGACGAATTCATGCGTGGCGAAGGGTTCTCGGTCGTGCGGTTCTGGAATGTCGACGTACTCAAGGGCCGGACGAGCGTTTGCGAGACTATCCTTGCGGTGCTGGAAGGGCGATTGGCCGAAGACGTGATCGCCTCGGACCTGAGGTTCGTTTTTGCGGCCAAGAAGGTTGGGGGTGGCGCTCTATGATTGCCCCCTCTCCGTCTCGGGCTTCGCCCGAGCCACCTCTCCCCCGCTTCGCGGGGGCGAGGAACCAGAGATCGCCATGACCACCTTCACCCCCTCGACCGCAGCCGAAGTCCTCTCCACCGTCGCCTGGGCCGCGGCGGAAGAATCGCCGCTCGAAATCCTCGGCCATGGCTCCAAGCGCGGCATCGGCCGTCCGCTGCAGACCGAGCACACGCTCGACCTGTCGAAACTCTCCGGCGTCACGCTTTACGAGCCGGCCGAACTGGTGCTGTCAGCGAAGGCCGGCACGCCGCTCGCCGAGATCGAAAAATTGCTTGCCGAAAACGGCCAGCAGCTGGCCTTCGAGCCGCTGGACTATGGCCCGCTGCTCGGCGGCGAAAAGGGAAAAGGCACGATCGGCGGCGTGCTGGCCTCGAACCTGTCCGGCCCGCGCCGGCTGAAGGCGGGGGCGGCGCGCGACCACATCCTCGGCATAGCAGCCGTCTCTGGTCGCGGCGAGGCGTTCAAGTCCGGTGGCCGCGTGGTCAAGAACGTCACCGGCTATGACCTGTCCAAGCTCATGGCCAACAGCTGGGGCACGCTGGCTGTGTTCACCGACGTCACCTTCAAGGTGCTGCCAGCCGCCGAGACCGAAGTCACGCTCACTCTGCGCGGCCTGCTCGACGATCACGCCGCAGCCGCCATGGCGCTGGCGCTCGGCTCCAGTGCCGAAGTGTCGAGCGCTGCCCATCTTCCCGAACGCGTTGCCGCGCGGGTCGCCGGCGGCAGTCTCGGCAGCGCTGCCGCTACATTGCTGCGCGTCGAGGGTTTCGGTCCGTCGGTCGCCTACCGCATTGCCGCGCTGAAAGATCTGCTCAGGAATGCCGGCCCGCTCGAGGAAATTTCGGGCGATATCTCGCATTCTGTCTGGCGCGATATCAGAGATTGTGCGCCTTTCGTCGACGGCTTGGCAAAGCCGGTATGGCGCGTCTCGATGGCGCCGGCGCAAGGCCACCAGATGGTGTTGGCGCTGCGCATGCAGGCGGCGGTCGATGCCTTCTATGACTGGCAGGGCGGATTGATCTGGCTGCGCATGGAGCATGGCGATCCCGAAGCCGATCTTCTGCGCGGACTGGTGAGACAGCATGGCGGCGGCCATGCGACGCTGGTGCGCGCCGCCCCGTCCCATCGCGCCGCTGTGCCGGTGTTCGAGCCGCAGGCGCCGCAACTGGCGGGATTGTCGGCGCGGCTCAAAACCGAGTTCGATCCTATGAATATCCTCAATCCCGGCCGTATGGCGCCGGGTGCAGGCTCTGCTACTCTTGGCCCGGCAACCGAGGGAGCAGCATCATGAGCGACATCAATCCAGGCCCGACCGACTCAAGCAAACCCGCGCCGCGCCAGACCGACCGCTGGCTGGAGCCCGGTCCGACCAACGCACTGATCATTTACATTCTGTATCTCGCCGGCCTGGTGATCGGCATCACCGGCCTTGTCGGCATCGTTCTTGCTTATATCAACCGCGGCAAATCGGGCGGCTTCGTCGAGAGCCACTATACATTCCTGATCCGCACCTTCTGGATCGGCCTGCTCTATGCGCTGATCTCGGTTGTGCTGATGATGGTGGCGATAGGCGTCGTGCTGATGTTCGCCGTCGCCGTCTGGTTCATCGCCCGCTGCATTCTCGGCCTGCAGGCGCTGCAGCGCGGCGAGCCGGTCAAAAACCCGGAAAGCTGGTTCCTCGGACTTTAGAGCATGATCCCGAAAAGTGGGAACCGGTTTTCGGAAAAGATCATGCTCAAACGGTAAGGACTCTTTGCGTGCAGACCAATTTTTCGCTTGCCCAGCTTGCCGATCCGCATGTCGCGGAATCGGAAAAGATCCTGCGCAAATGCGTGCATTGCGGCTTCTGCACAGCCACCTGCCCGACCTACGTGACGCTTGGCAACGAGCTGGATTCGCCGCGCGGGCGGATCTACCTGATCAAGGACATGCTGGAGAACGGTCGCCCCGCCGACAAGGAGATCGTCACCCATATCGACCGCTGCCTGTCCTGCCTCGCCTGCATGACCACCTGTCCGTCGGGCGTCAATTACATGCATCTGGTCGATCATGCCCGCGCCCATATCGAAGAGACCTACAAGCGCCCGCTGCTCGATCGCCTGACACGCGCCATGCTGGCTTTTGTCCTGCCTTATCCCAAGCGCTTCCGCGCTGCGCTCAAGCTGGCGAAGCTCGGCCAGCCATTCGCCGGACTGTTCGAAAAGATCCCGGCGCTGATGCCGCTGGGCGCGATGCTCAAGCTCGCTCCGGCATCAGTCCCGGCGGCCTCGCCAATGGCTTCGTCGGGCATCCATGCCGGGCAGGGCACGAGAAAAATAGGCCGCGTCGCCATCCTCACCGGCTGCGCGCAATCCGTGCTCGATCCCGCCATCAACGACGCGACGATCGCGCTGCTGACGCGGCTTGGCGTCGAGGTCGTCGTGCCCGAGGGCGAGGGCTGCTGCGGCGCGCTGGTCCATCACATGGGCCGCGAGGAGGCAGCGCTTGCCTCGGCCAGGCAGAATGTCGACGCCTGGACGCGAGCCATCGACCAAGGCGGCCTTGACGCCATCGTCATCACCGCGTCCGGCTGCGGCACCACGATCAAGGATTATGGTTTCATGCTGCGCCTCGATCCGGCCTATGCCGACAAGGCGGCGCGGGTATCGGAGTTGGCCAGGGACATCACCGAATATCTGGCGAGCCTCGACCTGCCGGAACCCGTTCGCAAGCCGGGCACCATCGTCGCCTATCACTCCGCGTGCTCGATGCAGCATGGCCAAAAAATCACCCGCCAGCCGAAGGAGCTTCTGGCCAAAGCCGGCTTCGTCGTGCGCGAGCCGCGCGAGGGCCATCTCTGCTGCGGCTCGGCCGGCACCTACAACATCCTGCAGTCCGAGATTTCGGTTCAGCTGCGTGACCGCAAGGTCAGGAATATCGAGGCAACGGGTGCTGAAATCGTCGCCACCGGCAACATCGGCTGCATCACCCAGATCGCTTCGGCGGCGAAGATGCCGGTGGTGCACACGATAAAACTGCTCGACTGGGCCTATGGCGGACCGCAGCCGGAGGGCGTTACGGACAGCAGGGCGGTCGTGGCAGCGGAATGACGTGGTTCAGGCTGCTTTCTACTCAGCAGCGAGCTTGTCCACCACACCGTAGGTCGCCTGGTAGCGTGCGCGCTGGCGGCTGAGCGCCACCATCGTATTGCGCAAAAGAATCGCCACGGTGATCGGACCGACGCCGCCCGGCACCGGTGTGATCCAGGACGCCACCTCCTTGACGCTCTCGGTATCGACGTCGCCGACGATGCGGCTCTCCCCGTCGGGTCCCGTCTCGGCATTGATGCCGATGTCGATGACGGCCGCCCCGGGCTTGACCATGTCGGCCTTGATCAGCCGCGGCTTGCCGACCGCGACGAACAGCGCGTCGGCGCGGCGGGCATGCGCTGCCACCGAGCGCGTCATGTGGTGGCAGACCGTCACTGTCGCGCCCTCGCTCATCAGCAGGAAGGCGATCGGCTTGCCGACGATCTCGGAGTGGCCAACGATGACGACCTCGAGCCCCTTGAGATCGAGACCGGTTTCCTTAAGCAGCTCGACCGAAGCGGCGGCCGTGCACGGCGCGAGGTCTAGCTGGTTGTAGACGATGTTGCCGATAGAAGCTGGATGCATGCCCTCGACGTCCTTGAGCGGATGCACCGCCGCCTGAAGGGTCTTGATCGGGATATGCGCCGGCACCGGCCGCTGGATGATGATGCCGGTGACGCGCGGATCGGCATTAAGGCCGTGGATCGCCGCTTCCAGTTCGCCGGCGGTGATGTCGGCGGCAAACCGCCTTTCCTCGAAGCCGATGCCGGCCAATGCTGCCTTGGCGCGCTGGTTCCGGACATAGACATCCACCGCAGCTGTGTCGCCGACGGTGATCGATATCAGTTTGGGCGGAAAGCCTTCGGCGGTGGCGATCGCTGCATCCTCACGCACGGAGGCGATGATGCGTTGGGCGACCGGGCCGCCCCTGAGATAGCGGCTGTCATCGGACAGGGACATGCGTGAACCTTCTGTCTGAAAGTGTTGCTGCCGACATAGCAAAACTCTTGGGATAATGGCAGCTCGAAAGCGAACCGCTATGCCTGTCGCGCGACGTACCGGCGAATCTGCGAAATGCCGGCCAACCGGATGTCAGCAGGAACAAAAAGGGCAGCGCGGCTTGCCGCGCTGCCCTTTCGTGACTGGCCGCATCCCCACACGGCCCGTCCCCCGTTGTTCTTTCGCCCGGCCTCAAAAAGCCAAAACTAATATCTTTCTAGCCGAGATGATTCGTGACCGCAACTATATCACCACAACCGTCGTGCCAACATTGACCCGTTCATAGAGGTCGACGACATCTTCGTTGCGCATGCGGATGCAGCCCGACGACACCGCGCCGCCGATCGTCCATGGCTGGTTGGTGCCGTGGATGCGGTAGAGGGTCGAGCCAAGATAAAGCGCGCGTGCGCCGAGCGGGTTCTCGCTGCCACCGGCGACATAGGTCGGCAGATAACGGCCCTTGGCGGCCTCGCGCGTGATCATCTCCGCCGGCGGCCGCCATTCGGGCCAGACCTTCTTCTGCGAGATCTTGTGCTTGCCGGCCCATTCGAAGCCCGGCTTGCCGGTCCCGACGCCATAGCGCCGTGCCTTGCCGTTGTTCTCGACCAGATAGAGAAAATTCTCTGTCGTATCGATGACGATCGTGCCCGGTTTGTGCGGACCGTCATAGGCGACTTCCTGCGGCAGGTAGATCGGGTCGATCTGCGGGCGCGCGACCATGCGCTTCTTGGACGGCGCCTGCACCGCGGCCGTATGCAGCTGAGCCGGTTGCGCCTGCCGTTGAGAACGGCGCTGCGGCTTTTGCATCTCTTGCCGGTTTTGGCGGACGATGCCCGGCGCGCTGCCAAGCTGCAGCACCCAAGGCGCCGAAAGGTCGGGGCTCACCATCACCGGCGGCCTGTCGGCATAACGGTCATTGGCGCTGGAGGATGTAGCGGCAGCGGCCAGCGCGGCTGCGGCGCCGAGCAGCGGAAACAAAAATGTCTTCATTGGAACGCACCTTGATCGTCGAACATCCGGGGGCGCAAAAGCGTCCCCGATTTCGTGGACATTGCGCGCGGAGCGGCAACCGAAACGTGAATCGGAATGCGTAAAATGCTCCATTGTCAGTAAACCTTTCGGTGTGGTTACTGGCCGGTTCAGGAATCTGGTAAAGCCGGAGTAAAAGGCGCGCTAAGGCGCATTAACGAATGGAATTCCGCCATGGATGAGAAGACAGGCCTGCTCGCCGGCCCCGATGGTATCGCGCGCTGCTTCTGGCACGGCAATCTGCCGGATTATCTGCACTACCACGACCATGAATGGGGCCGGCCGGTCACCGATGACCGCAGGCTGTTCGAAAAGATCTGCCTCGAAGGCTTTCAGTCGGGTCTGTCCTGGCTGACCATATTGCGCAAGCGCGAGAATTTCCGCGAGGCGTTCGCCGGCTTCGATATCGACAAGATCGCCGCCTTCACCGACGAGGATGTCGAGCGCCTGCTCGGCAATGCCGGCATCATCCGCCACCGCGGCAAGATCGTCTCCACCATCAACAACGCCAAGCGCGCGCGTGAAATGGCGGACGAGGCCGGCTCGCTGGCCGCCTGGTTCTGGAAGTTCGAACCCGGCCCGGACGAACGGCCCGAAATCGTCGATCTCGCCCATCTGCGCGCCAATCCGACCACGGCGGTTTCTGTGCGGATTTCGAAGGAGCTGAAGAAACGCGGCTGGAGCTTTGTCGGCCCGACCACCGTCTACGCCTTCATGCAGGCCATGGGGCTGGTCAACGACCACCTTGAAGGCTGCGTCTGCCGCGAGCAAGTCGAGGCGGAACGGAATGCGTTCAAGCGGCCGAAGTGAGCTCCTTCTTTCCTTCTCCCCTTGTGGGAGAAGGTGGATCGGCGCGCAGCGCCGAGACGGAAGAGGGGTGTTGGACGGAGTGCTGTCGCAGCCAAGCTGGAACACCCTTCATCCGACCGAGCTTCGCTCGGCCACCTTCTCCCACAGGGGGAGAAGGAAAGGGGCGCTCAAAAACTCAAGCGCCGCTGGCGCCGGCCAGGAAAAGTCCGGCGACAATGGCCGCAAGCGTGGCAAAAGCCGGATAGATCACCAGCAGGCTGGTCACCAGCGCATCACGCATGGTCGGTCCCTTGCGCTCGTCCGCCGCGACCTCGAATGGTCCCGCCGTTTGGCCTGCCGGTCTCGGCGCATGGCCGTCGGCCGGCCGCAAACGAGCGGGCAGCTCGCGGGCGCCACTGTCGATGATATCGAATTGCCGTGCCGTGGTCATGGCCCGAACCCCTTGTTTCGGCGCGCTTTATCGGCTGCGATTGTGTCGGCACGATGCCGCGCTTATGGCGGAATTGTTTCGTTTTGGGTCCGGTTTGTTTCAGGAAACGTGCAAACGCTTGCCGCTCCCGGCTGCATCGGTTAGGACACCCGCGCTGTGGAGTTCAGGAGTTTTGCCGATCCACGGAGCGCCACGAAACACCGAGTACCCATGCCATGGCCGACAAATCGGAAAAGACGAAAGCGCGGCTGCCGCGCGGCTTTGCCGACCGCAGCGCCGACGACATCCGCGCCGTCGAAAAGATGATGGCGACGATCCGTGGCGTCTACGAGCTTTACGGCTTCGAGCCCGTCGAGCAGCCGCTGATCGAATACACCGATGCGCTGGGCAAATTCCTGCCTGATCAGGACCGGCCGAACGAAGGCGTGTTCTCGTTCCAGGACGATGACGACCAGTGGCTGTCGCTGCGCTACGACCTGACCGCGCCGACGGCGCGTTTCGTCGCCGAGAATTATGACAGGCTGCCGAAGCCGTATCGCAGCTATCGCTCCGGCTGGGTGTTCCGCAACGAAAAGCCCGGTCCCGGCCGCTTCCGCCAGTTCATGCAGTTCGACGCCGACACGGTCGGCACGCCGGGCGTCGCGGCCGATGCCGAAATGGCGATGATGATGGCCGACGTGATGGAAGCGCTCGGCATCAAGCGCGGCGACTACGTCATCAGGGTCAACAACCGCAAGGTGCTGGACGGCGTGCTGGAGGCGATCGGCCTTGGTGGCGACGAGAACATCGGACGCCGGCTGACCGTGCTGCGGGCGATCGACAAGCTGGATAAATTGGGTGTCGAAGGCGTGCGCCTACTGCTTGGCACCGGACGCAAGGACGAGAGCGGTGATTTCACCAAGGGCGCCGGGCTGGACAACGTTCAAGCTGAGGCCGTTCTTTACGCTACGGCGAAGCCTCAGCTAGGTGATTTAGGGCACCCGGATTCCACGGTGAAAGCCAGCCAGTCCTTCAACGAAGGCGTTGCCGAACTATCAATCATTGAAGACTTGGTAAGGGCAGCTGGATATGGCGAAGACCGCATAATTATGGATCGTTCCGTCGTCCGCGGCCTAGAATACTACACCGGCCCGGTCTACGAGGCCGAGCTTCTGGCTGAAATCCCCAATGAGGATGGCCAGATCGTGCGCTTCGGCTCGGTCGGCGGCGGCGGTCGCTATGACGGTCTCGTCTCGCGCTTTCGTGGCGAGCCAGTGCCGGCGACCGGCTTTTCCATCGGCGTCTCCAGGCTGATGACCGCGCTGAAGAACCTCGGCAAGCTCGACACCTCTGATGTCGTCGCTCCGGTCGTCGTGCTCACCATGGACAAGGACACCGAAAGCCTCGGCCGCTACCAGAAGATGGTCGCCGAGCTGCGTGCCGCCGGCATCCGTTCCGAAATGTATCTCGGCGGCGCCGGCATGAAGGCGCAGCTCAAATATGCCGACCGCCGTGGCAGCCCCGTCGCCATCATCCAGGGCGGCGACGAGCGCGCCAAGGGCGAGGTGCAGATCAAGGACCTGATCGAGGGCGCACGCATGTCGGCCGAGATATCAGACAACGCCGAATGGCGCGCAGCGCGGCCAGCGCAGGTGACGGTGGCGGAAAGCGAGCTGGTTGCCGAGGTGAGGAAGATACTGGCGGCGCAGGCCGAGGAGCGGGCGCGTGGCAAGTAGGGCGCCGCTCCCTTCTCCCCTTGTGAGAGAAGGTGGCCGAGCGAAGCTCGGTCGGATGAGGGGTGTTCCAGGGAACGCCGACGCCTCATTTCTTCCAGCACCCCTCATCCGTCTTGGCGCTGCGCGCCAATCCACCTTCTCCCACAGGGGGAGAAGGCAAGGTGGCGTCTCGTGACCTCCCGCTACCCCGCCATCGCATCAGACATCGCTAAACTCTTCGCCGCGCGCGGGACGCATGCCGTCGAGGTGGCCGTGCTGCAGCCGGCCGACCCGTTCCTCGACATGGCGGGAGAGGATCTGCGCCGCCGCATTTTTCTCACCGAAAGCGAGACCGGCCTCACACTTTGCCTACGGCCGGAATTCACCATTCCGGTCTGCCTCGACCACATTGCCAGCCAGGCCGGCACGCCGCGCCGCTATTCCTATCTCGGCGAGGTCTTTCGCCAGCGCCGCGAGGGCGGCAATGAGTTTTTCCAGGCCGGCATCGAGGATCTTGGTGACCGCGATACACCGCAAGCCGATGCCCGCTCGCTGGCCGATGCGCATGCGCTGCTTTCCCTGGTGCTGCCGGGCCAGGCACTAGCGGTCACGCTCGGCGACCAGACCATTTTTGAGGCGGTGCTCGCCGCCCTCGGCCTGCCGCGCGGCTGGCGCATGCGGCTGGCTCGCGCCTTCGGTTCGGCGGCGATGCTGGAGGCAGCCCTTGCCGACCTCGCCAACCCGCCGCGCAATGGCCAACTCGCCGGACCGGTCGCCGCCCTTGTCCTCGATGGCGATCTGGAAGGGCTTTCGTCGCACATCGCCGGCGGCATGGAGCAGGCTGGTCTGTCGGCGTCGGCGGGGCGTTCGCCGTCCGACATTGCGCGGCGCCTGATTGAAAAGGCCGAGCTGCGCAGCGTGCGGCTGTCGAACGAGGCATTTTCGGCGCTGAAGACTTTTCTGGCGATCGACGTGCCGCTCGACGGCGCCGCACAAGCGCTCGAAACCTTCAGCGCCGGCGCCGGGCTCTCGCTGGGCGCTGCACTGGAGAGTTTTTCTGCACGCGCCAAGGCGATCGAAGCTCTTGACCTGCCCATGGAAAAAATCCGCTACGATGCCGCCTTCGGCCGTCCGCTGGATTACTACACCGGCCTGGTCTTCGAGATCGCGACGGAAGACGGCGACCGGCCGCTGGCCGGCGGCGGCCGTTATGACCGGCTGCTGACGCTGCTCGGCGCGAAAACGCCGATCCCCGGCGTCGGCTTTTCCGTCTGGCTCGACCGCATCGAAGCGTTGCGGGAGAAGGCGCAATGATCACGCTGGCGATCCCGTCGAAAGGCCGGCTCAAGGAGCAGGCGCTGGAAGTGCTGGCGAGCGCCGGGCTTGCCGTTAGCCTGCCCGGCGACGAGCGCAAATACCGCGCCCGCATCGAAGGCGTGGAAGCCGTCGAGGTGGCGTTCTTGTCGGCGTCCGAAATCGCTGGCGAGATCGGCCAAGGCTCGGTCGATCTCGGCATCACCGGCGAGGATCTGTTGCGCGAAAGCCTTGCCGACTGGGAGGCACGTGCGGAGATCGTCGCCCGCCTCGGTTTCGGCAACGCCGATGTCGTGGTGGCGGTGCCTGACATCTGGCTCGATGTCGATACGATGGCCGATCTCGACGACGTCGCCGCCGATTTCCGCCAGCGCCACGGCAGGCGGCTCAGGATCGCCACCAAATACTGGCGGCTGACGCAGCAATTCTTTTCGCAAAAGCACGGCATCCAGGTCTATCGCATCGTCGAGAGCCTGGGCGCCACCGAAGGCGCGCCGGCGGCAGGATTGGCCGATGTCGTCGTCGACATCACCACGTCAGGCTCGACGTTGCGCGCCAATCATCTGAAGGTGCTGGCCGACGGCGTCATTCTGCGGTCAGAGGCCTGCCTTGTCGCGTCGAGGAAGACGCGTGCCGCCGCCGACGAGGCAATCTTGCGCGACATCGCCGCCAAGATGGCCGTGGAGAGATAGCTCTCCGATACCATCGGACATCTCCCCTGGGGGAGATCGGACGCTGGAACGCAGGCAGACAAGAGGCAGCGCCACCTGAAGCGATTGCCCTGAGGTATAGCATGTTTGTTCTTGCTTTGTGCCGGCAGTTATGTTAGTAATTTTCATACGCGCTGATTTGCGCCAAGGACCCGCCGCCGAGGCGGGTTTTTTGTTTTCCACCGCCCCGGCAGGCTGATAGACTCGGCATCGTCTGCGGAGGAGACGGCGATGCCGATCAATCTCGACGAGTTGAAGAATGCCACCAACCTGCGCAGCCGCCGCCCGCGCAATGGCGCCACGTTTGTCGCGCCGGTCGACGGCAGGGCGCATGTGTCGGGCGAGCGCACCATGCCGCTGCTGCAGCAGACGATCCCGGCGTTGCTTTCGGACACCGTCAGCAAATACGGCACGCTCGACGCCGCCGTTTTCGTCGAACAGGACAAGCGCTTCACCTGGAGCGAACTTTCAGACACGGTGGATGCCCTGGCCGCAGGCTTCCTGGCGCTCGGCCTGGCAAAAGGCGACCGGGTCGGCATCTGGTCACCCAACCGCTGGGAATGGCTGGTGACGCAATTCGCCACCGCGCGCATCGGCCTGATCCTGGTCAACATCAACCCGGCCTACCGACTGGTCGAGCTCGAATATGCCCTGAACAAGGTCGGCTGCAAGGCACTGGTCACATCAGCCAGATTCAAGACCTCCGACTATCTCGGCATGATCGAGACGCTGGCGCCGGAGATCGCGACTGCGACGCCGGGCGAGCTCGACGCGAAGAAATTGCCGGCGCTGAAGATCGTCATCCGCATGGGCGAGGAGAATTCGCCCGGCATGTTCAATTTCGCCGACGTGCTGGCGATGGCCGGGCGCGACGAGCATGACAGCCTCGACCGCATCTCCGAGGGGCTGAAGCCCGGCGACGCCATCAACATCCAGTTCACGTCAGGCACGACAGGCGCGCCCAAGGGCGCGACGCTGACCCACAACAACATCGTCAACAACGGCAACTTCGTCACCTCGGCGATCAGGCTTACTGTCGACGATCGGCTGTGCATCCCGGTGCCGCTCTATCACTGTTTCGGCATGTCGATGGGCACGATCGGCTGCGTCACCAAGGGCGCGACCATGGTTTTCCCCGGTGAGGGATTCGATGCCGGCGCCACGCTGAAGGCGGTGGCAGGTGAACGCTGCACCGGCCTCTACGGCGTGCCGACCATGTTCGTCGGCTTGCTCGACCATCCGGATTTCCAGTCCTTTGATCTCACCAGCCTGCGCACCGGCATCATGGCCGGCTCGCCGTGCCCGATCGAGGTGATGAAGAAGGTGGTCTCGCTGATGCACATGGCAGAAGTGACCATCGCCTATGGCATGACCGAGACCAGCCCGGTGTCGTTCCAGAGCAGCGTCGACGACCCGCTGGAAAAGCGCGTTTCGACGGTCGGCCGCGTCCACCCCCATGTCGAGGTCAAGGCCATCGACGCCGATGGCGCCACCGTTGCGGTCGGTGCGCCGGGCGAGCTCTGTACACGCGGCTATTCCGTGATGAAGGGCTATTGGGACGACGACGAAAAGACCCGCGAGGCGATCGACGCCGACGGCTGGATGCACACCGGCGATCTCGCCACCATCGATGCCGAGGGCTATTGCAACATTGTCGGCCGGGTCAAGGACATGGTCATCCGCGGCGGCGAGAACGTCTATCCGCGCGAGGTCGAGGAGTTCCTCTATCGCCACCCCAAGGTCAGGGAAGTGCAGGTGTTCGGCATTCCCGATCCAAAATACGGCGAGGAGCTTTGTGCCTGGATCGTGCTTAAGCCCGACCAGATCGCCACCGAGCAGGAGATCAAGGCCTTCTGCGCCGGCCAGATCGCCCATTACAAGATCCCGCGCCACATCCGCTTCCGCACCGAATTGCCGATGACGGTTACCGGCAAGCCGCAGAAATTTCTCATGCGCAAGGCTATGGTCGAGGAGCTGGGGCTGGTGGCGGCGAAGACGGCTTGAGCGGGCGGCCCCCGTGGGGGGACGTTCGTGGCCGGGTTGTTGTCTGGTTGCGGGTTGGGAAGTTTGTTCGCTTTGCGGGCAAGGCCTTACTACCGGCTGCCGGAGCGCGCCTTCGCAACCTACTTCAGAATCGCAGCGAGTTCGATCAAGTCATTTGCCATGTAATCCCAACCATCGAGCGGCGCGATAGCGGCAGTCTTCGACGGGTCGTGCGCATTTGAGCGAACGACATACGCCGTCTTCAATCCGCATCGACGCGCGGCGTCCAGATCATAGTCGTGGGCGGCAACCAGCATCGCCCTGTCCGGCTCCACGCTCAGCAGCTCACAGGCACGAAGATACACCTGTGGCATCGGTTTATAGGCCTTGGAGATATCAGCGCCGAGGATCATATCCCATGGCAGCGCGGCATGTTTTGTCATGTCCACCAGAAGTCGGGTGTTCCCATCGGACAGCGGTGCGACGATGAAGCGTTCCTTCAATCTGGAGAGGCCCTCCACCGAATCCGGCCACGGTTTGAGGCGGTACCAGGCCAGATTGAGGTCTTCCAGCTCGGCGCTCGGTAAAGCCGATGGCGTCAGCCCGAACCCCTTCAGGCACGCTTCCAGGTTCTCCATATTGAGCAGATCGAGCGGAACAAAGGGCCGACGACCGCACCGAACGGCTTCAACCGATGCGTCATAGCGTCCGACCCAAGCATCGGCAAAAGCACCGGCGTCGATATGCAAAGCGTCATGGCGCTTCAGAAACGAACTCACCTCCACCGCTATGCTGCCGCGCCAATCGACAACGGTTCCCAAGACGTCGAAGAACAACACCTCAACTTCCGTCACTTCAGCTCTCCATGCTCGTCGGTCTGGTGGTCCGTCAGTCGCGGTCAGAGGGAACGATCTTGTTGCCGCTTGAACTAGTCGAAATGCGCGAAAGCCTGATCATTGTAAAGCAGCCAGCTGTCCGTTGTTTTCAGCGCCAGATCGTCGGACATGACCCGGATCGTCGGACATGACATTGAGCGGTTGCCCGTCGATCGGCCCGCCAGTACTGGCTCGATCTTATTGGCCGCTGCGAATACCTTGAGTGCGTCGGAAACATCAGCGGCGACGGCGGGAGCCTCGCCGCCCTTGCCTTTGATTCCCACGTCAGCTGGCTGAGAGCGGGTTTGTCGCGCGCGAGCAGAAGCGCCGGTGATCGCCGCTGTCTTTTCGCTTTCAATCCGACGGCGCCAAGTCGGGGTTGGCAAAGTCTAAACCGCCGGTCCCTCGAGCCCGCTTCTCTCGTGAGATTTCCACAGGAACCAGCCGAGGACGGTACCGAAGAAGAATGTGTGGGCAAGAAACTGCACTACTGGGCTGGCTTGCAGGAACCAAGGGAATGCGAT